>CASBRC010000268.1 GCA_949128015.1 Synechococcales cyanobacterium PMM_0003 | reverse complement strand
GCTGTATCACCGTAAATGTTACCTTTTTTAGTCGTGTGATAAGGTGGGTCAGTCAAAATAAGCGAGATAGAATTTGATGGCATGGCACGCAGCAGTACAAGCGAATCTCCTTCTGCCACGATAGCGTTACTATCGGCGTGGCGGATATGCTTCTTCAATGATGCTTTTACACGGTCGAGATCTCGCTGTTTTGGTGTCATCATATGGCTGGTATTATCATTGAATTGTTAAGCAGGAGTATTTTCACTTCTGGATTTGCTAATCACACTACTTATAGTCATCAATTATCGTGATAATGTCAAGGTGTTAATCACAGCATTGCCCAACTACTTCCAAGTCCAGCATGATCTACACCAAACACAAACACCGATTTTCAAAGCGAAAGTGAAAATTAAATATAACAACTGCTACCTAACTAACAGTGAAACATGCGATACACCTCAAATCATTTGAGAACATTTGTTTTTGAGTGGAATAGCGATCGCAAATTACAGACTTGAGAAGATGATCATTTTTGCGATCGCAATCTAAACCGCATCAAATCATTTGAGAATATTTGTTGTTGGGTAGAATTGCGATCTCAAACTTGAGAAGATTATTGTTTTTGCGATCGCATTAGTTGTGAAAGCGATCGCCGATTTTGTAGTGCGATCGCAGTCTTGTAGGAAATGTTAATGGTTTGCCTGATGCTATAGGTTTTGATGTTACGCTCTAGCCCGCGATTAAAAGCTAAACTAAACAATGCAATTTGAGTGGAACCCAGATAAAGCAAGATCAAACCTAAAAAAGCATGAGGTATCATTTAATGAAGCATCTACTGTTTTCAACGATCCTTTATCTATGACATTTCCTGACCCCAATCACTCCTACAGTGAGGATCGTTACGTTATCATTGGTTTATCCAGTGCTGGTCGTATCCTCGTAATCCCTCACACAGATCGAGCAGATCGAGTTCGGATTATCAGCGCACGAGAAGCAACCCGAAATGATCGGAGGTTTTATAAAGATGGAGAATAACCACGAGCTAGAAGATGAATTGCAACCCGAATACGACTTTAGCAAAATGAAAGGTGGCGTTAGAGGAAAATACGTTGAGCGTTATCAAGCAGGAACTAACCTAGTGCTACTCGATCCTGACGTTGCTCAAGCATTCCCTACAAGTGACTCTGTTAATGACGCACTTCGGCTACTCATGCAAATCGCTCAAAGGCAGAAGCCTAACAATGCGTTGGAGCCGACCTCGCAGATCTAAATTTTGAAAGGTTTGAACCTGCCTATAACGGCTCAACTTCACCGTTATGCCGAATTGCGATCGCTCCGTTTCAGTTACCTGTTTTCATTCGAGATTGGGCAAGCAAAAATAGTTGACTTTGTTGTTTAGTTCAGAGAAATTATTAGCGATCGCAATCTAAACCGCATCAAATCATTTGAGAATATTTGTTGCTGGATAGAATTGCGATCGCCTCTTACAAACTTGAGAAGATGATTGTTTTTGCGATCGCCTATAACCCATAGCTAACTAAGCTATAATCATCACTATAAACTTTGTCCATAGATAAGGTATTTTTGCTTATGTCTGCGACTACCCGCGAACAACTTCATAAACAGATTGACCAGCTACCCGATCGCGTCATTGAACAAATTGCAAACTTTATCCAATTAGTCGCAACCGAGCAAAACAGCATTCCAGAATATAAGAACTGGAAAATCAAGGACTGGCAAGATTTTTCATTACAGCAGTTTTTCCGCGATAAAGATGAAGTTGAGTACACATTGGAAGATGCTCAAGAAGTTTATCGGCGATGAATGTAGGTGATATCGTTCTAATCCGTTTTCCTCAAGCAGACCTTAAACAAGGAAAGCTTCGTCCTGCTTTAGTTGTTGCCATTTCACCAAGTCGTCATCCAGATTTATTGCTTGCTTTAATTTCTTCGCAACTACACCAAGCTACTCCAGATTTTGATGAAATCATCAATCCATCAGATCCAGATTACATAACCTCAGGTCTCAAAACTGCTTCTGTAATCCGATTAGGAAGATTAACGAGTGTCGAGTCATCTGTAATTAACGCTCGTTTAGGAAGTATCGCATCAGCACGACTGAGACAGATAAGAAAAAGTATAATCAATTGGCTACAGACATAAAAAGCGATCGCAAATTACAAACTTGAGAAGACGATTATTTATGCGATCGCAACATTTGGGGCTGATTCAAGAGATTCAAGAAGTTGAATTGCCGCAGTTCTATATCTTTGCTTTGAAAGGGCATCATAAATGCAACTGAAGTTAGCTACTAGTAGAAACGAAAATAAGGAGATAGCAACACCGATTCAAAAATGAAGTGCATAATTGAGATACCCTCCCTGCTCTGCACTTTCAAAAAATCAATCTCTATAATGAATAATGAGAATTGCTGATCTAATTCGTAAAGCTAACAGTGATATAGAAAAGAGACTATATTGTAAACTTATTTTAAATATCTCTAGTAATCACACCTGATTTCGCTGTAACTAAAGCCAATGCAACCAACCGATCCAAAAAAATTTACCGAAAAAGCATGGGAAGCGATCGTTAAATCGCAAGAGGTCGCTAGGCGATCGCAACATCAGCAACTCGAAGTTGAGCATTTGCTGATGGCGCTATTGGAGCAAGAAGAGGGCTTGACCACGAACGTATTTACAGCTATGTCAGTGCCAATGGCAAGGGCGCGGCGACAGGTTGAGGAGTTCTTACGCAGACAGCCCCGTGTGGCTAGTCCAGAGCAGTTGTACTTGGGGCGCAACTTGGAGGTGTGGCTAGATCGGGCTGAGGAAAGCCGCAAGAGTTTTGGTGATGACTTTATGGCGATCGAGCATATGCTGATCGGCTTGGCAGATGACGATCGCATCGGTAAGCGGCTATATCGAGATCTGAGTATCGATCGCAAAAAATTAGAAGAAACGATTAAAGCGCTGCGGGGCAGCCAGACTGTTACCGATCAAAATCCTGAAGCTAAATATGCGGCGCTAGAGAAATACGGGCGCGACTTGACCGAGCAAGCAAAGGATGGAAAACTTGATCCTGTGATTGGGCGGGATGATGAAATTCGGCGCGTGGTTCAGGTCTTGTCGCGACGGACTAAGAATAATCCTGTGCTGATTGGTGAGCCGGGGGTGGGTAAAACTGCGATCGCAGAGGGCTTAGCCCAGAGAATTATTCGTGGAGATGTGCCAGAATCACTGAAAGATCGCACGATTATTAGCCTTGATATGGGTTCGCTGATTGCAGGGGCAAAGTATCGTGGTGAATTTGAAGATCGGCTCAAGGCAGTACTTAAGGAAGTTCTCAATTCCGATGGGAAGATCGTGCTGTTTATTGATGAGTTGCATACGGTCGTTGGGGCTGGAGCTACGCAGCAAGGCGCAATGGATGCAGGGAATATTCTCAAGCCAATGCTAGCGCGGGGTGAATTGCGTTGTATTGGCGCGACAACTCTAGATGAATATCGTCAATATATTGAGAAGGATGCAGCCTTAGAACGACGTTTTCAGCAAGTGCTAGTTGATCAGCCGACAGTCGAAGATACGATTTCGATTTTGCGTGGTTTGAAAGAACGCTATGAATTGCATCATGGTGTGACTATTTCTGATTCGGCACTGGTGGCTGCTGCAACGCTCTCTAACCGCTATATTACCGATCGCTTTTTACCAGATAAGGCGATCGATCTTGTCGATGAATCGGCGGCAAAATTAAAAATGGAAATGGATTCTAGACCATTAGAACTAGATGAAATTGATCGCCGTTTAAGACAATTAGAAATGGAACGATTTTCTCTACAAAAAGATAAAGATTCAACAACATCTGAACGAGTCGAGGCAGATGGCAAAATCATCTATACCAACAGGGGCAGCAAGGCTGTGCAAGATCGCCTCGATCGCCTCGACAATGAAATGAACGAATTAAATATTCGTTTTACGAATATGAACGATCGTTGGCAGCTTGAAAAAAATGCGATCGCAAATTTGCGATCGCTAAAAGAACAAATCGATCAAACCAAGCTCCAAATCGAACAATTAGAACGTGAATTTAATCTCAACAAAGCCGCCGAATTAAAATATGGCAAACTGACGGAACTAGAGAAAAATCTTGATGAAGCAGAATTAGAAATTAGTCTGACAAGGGTGGATGGATCTCTATCTCGCGAACAAGTTACCGAAGATGACATTGCCGAAATTGTCGCCCGTTGGACAGGAATTCCTCTCAAAAAACTATTGTTGTCCGATCGCCAGAAATTACTAGCCCTAGAGTCACATCTACATGATCGCGTAATTGGGCAAGAAGAAGCCGTAACTTCAGTAGCTTCAGCGATTCGCCGCGCCCGTGCGGGAATGAACGATCCCAATCGCCCTCTGGGGTCATTCCTATTTTTAGGACCAACGGGAGTTGGCAAGACTGAGTTGGCTCGCGCCCTTGCCGAATTTCTATTTGATTCTGATACTTCGATGGTTCGGATTGACATGTCAGAATATATGGAGAAGCATTCGGTTTCGCGCTTAATCGGCGCACCTCCTGGGTATGTCGGCTATGAACAAGGTGGACAATTCTCAGAAGCAGTACGTCGTCATCCTTACTCAGTCGTACTTTTTGATGAAGTCGAGAAAGCCCACCCCGATGTATTTAACATTCTCTTACAAGTTCTTGATGATGGACGCATCACCGATAGCCAAGGGCGCTTAGTTGATTGCAAAAATACGGTCATTATCATGACCAGTAATATCGGTAGCGATCGCATTCTCGAAGTATCCAAAGACTTACCGACAGAGCTAGATGGTGACTCGAAATATGACGAAATGCGCGATCGCGTACTTGATGTCCTTCGCAATCACTTCCGTCCTGAATTCCTCAATCGTATTGATGAAACAGTCATCTTCCATGCCTTGCGCCGTAATGAGATCCGCTCAATTGCCACATTGCAAATTAAGCGGATTGAGAGCCGCCTTAGCGATCGCAAGATTACGCTAAATCTGAGCGAAGAAGCCAAAGACTATATTGCAGCTATTGGTTACGATCCTGCCTATGGAGCGCGACCTCTCAAGCGAGCAATTCAACGAGAGATCGAAAATCCGATTGCTAATAGAATTCTTGAAGGTACTTTTGCTGAAGGACATCAAATTCAAGTGACCGTAAAAGATGAGAAACTAGTTTTTAGCTAGTGATCCAAACCAAAATATATTTTGAATTTTTAATTGGCATTTAAGGGATTTTTATGCAAAATACTCGTCTTAGTTCGATCGTCAATGTCAGCGTTGTCAGATTATCCCAATGGTCGCGGAACCCTTGGCGCAGGACTTCTTTGATACTGATTAGCCTATTGTTTGGATTTTTTTTAGCCTCTGTGATTTCTACTGTATCTGGAGCTAAATCTGACCAAGATATTGTCGTTGCAGCAATTATGCTTTTTATTGTAGAACTTACCAGCCGCTACGTTTATAGTGCTAAACGAGTAAATCTTGCTGATGGCAGTTTAGCGCCTAGACTCCTGACCACTGAAATATTGAACTCAATTAAGTTAGGTTTGGTATATGGATTATTTTTGGACGCATTCAAACTTGGTTCATAATTCACAAAGCCCAAAAAAATTGATATTGTTGCAAAGCAACAATATCAATTTTTTTAGGCTTTAGATTTCATGCAAAGCACGATGTCTAATTGCGTCGATGGGTCACTTGATCGGCATATTCAGAAATGCCAGTGGGCATAAAAGCCCCTGTCAAAATAATATTGACCTTGGGCGATCGCGTTTCTAGCACCTCTAGCAATTCTTCTTCAGTAATTAGCGATCGCGCTACGAGTAAATTTGCTTCATCGAGAATAACTAAGCTTGCACGAGCAGTCTTAATTGCAACTTTGGCATAGTCCCATAGCTCCAGTACTGCCGATTTCTCAGTATCTGTCAATTCAACATCATCTTTTGATAAATCTCGCTCAGCTTCACATCGTAGCCATTCTAGATTTTCAACCAGCCGACGGGGATTGCTCAAGCCCTGATTAATCCCTGTCTGAAAAAGTTGCACCAGTAATACCTGTGTGCCTTGTCCAGCAACCCGCAAGCCTTGCGCGATGATGTCGCTATAGAGATTACGATGGGGCGCGATAAACACCTGCACATTGCCTTTGATTGGGGTCACGATAGATGAGGGTTTGGGCGAATTGGGTTCGGTTGAGTTAGTTTTAATCTGACTAGGCTGATCAGTCTGATTTTGATTATTTTTTGATTGATTCGTCTTAATCTGAGCCGTCTTAATTTGAGCCACCATAAACAAATCTAGTGTTTAAATTTCCATTAAGTATCATAGCAGACACTAGATGTAGAAAAAATTTGTGTTAAATAGATAGCCATAATTATTCAAAAATTGCCTAAACTTGCTCCCGAAGATCCAGCAGGAGCAAAAATTGATCTGCTGACTCGGCGCGAAAAAGAAATCCTCATTTTGATCTCTGAACACAAAACTAATCAAGAAATCTCGGAGATGCTGTACATTTCTTCAGGCACAGTGCGGGTACATATTCACGCGATTTTGCATAAGTTTGGAGTTAGCGATCGCAAACAAGCAATTGCGATCGCAATTAAAAATAGTTTCATTTGAAACTGTAATTGATATAGTTAACGTGCTTTTTTAATAAAAACATCTAAATAATGCTCCCTCCATTTATTGTCCTAGACCCAATTCTTGAAGACTGGCTACGTGAAGATATTGGACGTGGCGATCGCAGCACCAGTGGTTTATTCCCATATGGGAATGCGCCCATCGGCAAGGCTATATGGATCGCTAAAGCTGATGGTGTAATCGCAGGATTAGCGATCGCAGCCAGAGTCTTTCATTTACTGGATAGCTCAGTAAATTTTATAGCGATCGCGCAGGATGGCAAACCAGTAAAATCTGGCGAGCTAATTGCTGAAATCACAGGTAGTCTCGCCACATTACTGATGGGTGAGCGGGTTGCTTTAAATCTGGTGATGCGGTTATCAGGAATTGCAAGTGCTACGGCGGAGTATGTAAATGCGATCGCAGGTACGAGAGCAAATCTAGTTGATACTCGCAAAACGATTCCTGGAATGCGACTACTAGAAAAATATGCGACGTTTATTGGTGGAGCTATCAATCATCGATATGGTTTAGATGATGCCGTAATGCTCAAGGATAATCATATCGCGGCGGCTGGTGGCATTACCGAAGCAGTGCAGCGCGTGCGCGAGAATATTCCATTTACGACATTGATTGAAGTAGAAACTGAGTCAATTATCCAAGTGAAGGAAGCAGTGCAGCTAGATCTTGACGTGATCATGCTGGATAATATGCCCATTGAGATGATGCGCGACGCAATCGCCCTGATCCGTCAACATAGCTCCCATACTAAAATTGAAGCTTCAGGAAATATCACGCTCAATAACATCGCGAACATTGCCGAATTAGGCGTAGATTACATTTCTACTTCGGCAATGGTAACGCGATCGCATTGGCTAGATATCAGTATGCGGGTTAGCGATTAAACCTAGATTTTTTGTAAAAGCCCCGCTTCGCGGGGCTTTTACAAAAAATCTAGGTTTAATCGCAATTTGCTGTAATTTCAGAGAAAATGATGAACGGTACTGACCATTCTCTGTAGACCACCGCTAATTTTAGAAAATCAATATGCAAGAAAGTATTTTCACGACTGTAATCTTACCCGTAGCTTTAGCGATGATTATGCTGGGTATGGGACTCTCTCTCAAACTTGAAGATTTCCAACGCATCACGAAATATCCTAAGGCTGCCTCGGTGGGATTATTTAGCCAAATTGTTCTATTGCCAATCATTGGTTTTACGATCGCAAAAATTGTCTCAATGCCACCAATAATCGCCGTGGGATTGATGATGATCGCGATCGCACCTGGTGGCGTATCATCAAATATGATCACCTATCTGGCAGGTGGAGATGTTGCATTGTCTGTAACCCTAACCGTATTTAGCAGCCTGATCACCATATTTACGATTCCCTTATTTGCAAATCTGGCTCTAAATCACTTTCTTAGTCAGAGTTCTAATATCTCTTTACCAATTGGCACAACAATGGGGCAAATCTTCTTGATTACGATTATCCCGATTGCAATTGGCATGTATGTAAATTATCAATTCCCCAAATTAGCGCACAGTTTAGAAAAAGTTACCACTCGTCTTGCGATCGCATTTCTTGCTTTAATTATTTTGATTCTGGTGATTCGTGAATGGAACAAATTGCCTGAATTTATTTTGCAAGCAGGACTGGGTGTAGTTTTGCTTAATTTATCGTCTATGGCAGTAGGTTTTGGAATCAGTAAATTGCTTAAGCTCAATACTGCCCAACAAATTTGTGTAGCCATCGAAGTTGGAATCCAAAATGGAACTTTAGCGATCGCAATTACGGCAGGTATTCTGAACAATCAAGACATGGCAATTCCTGCGGCAATTTATAGCCTATTTATGTATTTGACTGGGTTTGCTGCCATTCTCTATGGCAAAAGTTTAACAAAATCTACTGTAATGAGAACATAATGGAATACGCGATCGATTTTGGGACAAGTAATACTGTCGTTGCGAAAATTAATGAGAATGGTGAGATTGAAACTGTCAGATTAGCTGGCTATTGCAGTCTCATTGCTGATAATCCGCCGTTAATTCCGAGTTTTGTTTATGTGCAAGATGCTGTCAGAGAGCAGGTGCTGGTTGGTCAAGAAATTTGCGATCGCGGTTTGGACAACAAAAATACTAAAGGCGAACAGCGATTTTTTAAATCTTTTAAAAGAGCGATCGGTTCTAAGGTATCGATGTTTATACCAGAAATCGATGGTCGTGAAGTAGAATTTGAACTGGTGGGAGAATGGTTCTTAAAAAAGATTATTGAGAACTTGCCCGATGTTGACTCGCTTATTTTTACGGTTCCAGTAGATAGCTTTGAGTCCTATCGTAATTGGTTAGGTAAAGTCTGCGAAAAACTAACTATTAATCAGGTGCGAATATTAGATGAACCAACGGCTGCGGCGCTTGGCTATGGGATTAATGGTGATGGACAAACTATATTAGTCGTAGATTTTGGTGGTGGCACTTTAGATTTATCGTTAGTGAAGCTATCTTTTGCCCAAGTAGAATTAGCAACAAGTCAGCCAAAATCGCCCTTGGGTTTCCTTTTGAAATGGGGCGATCGCACTATCAAACATCCTGTAAATGATCAAAGTTCGCAAACCGCCAAAGTTCTCGCCAAAACTGGTCAAAATCTTGGTGGCATTGATATTGATAATTGGATTATTGATTACTTCCATTCCATGCT
>CASBRC010000267.1 GCA_949128015.1 Synechococcales cyanobacterium PMM_0003 | reverse complement strand
GGGCAGAATAGACTGAAATGAAGACAGGTAGGACTTGTGTGTACACAGTAGCTTGCAAAGGGGGAAAACCAGAAATCTTGTTCCCTCCCCTTTGCAAGGGGATGGTTAGGGTGGGGTAAATTCTTTAATATAAATCTCCTTAAATCCCTCGTCTACTCAGTCATCAAAATTTTAGTATGGTAACGACAACATCTCCACCCGTCAAGAAACAGCCTAATACTTTTCTGAAAGTACTTTCCAAAATCCCTTGGACATGGGTAATTACCTTTGTCTATCTGGCATTTTTGCTGATTTTACCGATCATTGCGCTGCTGGTAAAAGCTTTTAGCGAGCCTTTAGATAGTTTCTGGAAAACCGCCACTAGTCCACTAGCCATATCTAGCTACGAAATCACCTTTGTGACCGCCTTTGCCGCCGCCGCCGTGAATGGTGTATTTGGCACTTTGATTGCTTGGGTGTTAGTACGTTACGAATTCTTCGGCAAACGCTTTCTCGAAGCTGTGGTCGATTTACCATTTGCCTTGCCAACTTCCGTTGCAGGACTAACTCTCGCCACCGTCTACAGCGAAAAAGGTTGGATTGGCTCAATAGCTGCACCATTCGGAATCAAAATTGCCTTTACCCGTCTTGGTGTTTGGATCGCCATGATGTTTATTTCATTACCATTCATCGTGCGAACTGTCCAACCCGTACTCACTGAGTTAGAGAAGGAAATCGAAGAAGCCGCTTGGTCGTTAGGTGCATCTAAATTGCAAACCTTTGTCCAGATCATCCTCCCTCCACTTACGCCTGCGATCTTGACAGGTGTAGCCCTAGGATTTTCTCGCGCCGTTGGTGAATATGGCTCGACGGTAATTATTGCCTCCAATACTCCATTTAGGGATCTGATTACGCCAGTTTTGATATTCCAGCGTTTAGAGCAGTATGACTATGTGGGCGCTACTGTAATTGGTACGGTTATGTTAGCTATTTCCTTTGTGAGTCTAGTCGCAATTAATCTTTTACAAGCATGGAGCAAACGATATGGCTAATTTAGATAGCTCTTTAAATAACTCTGACAATTACTCACCCAACGAACCTGAACCAGCTAAGATTAAGGCAAAAAAAAGCTTTGCTCCAGCGATTTTAATTGCGATCGCATTTATTTATCTAGGATTAGTAATTCTTCTCCCTGCGGCAAACGTCTTTGTCACTGCATTTAGCAAAGGATTCAGTCCAATTATTGAATCTATAAAACGTCCTGACTTTCAAAATGCCATCAAGCTAACTGTCAGTCTCGCCGCGATCGCTTTGCCTTTAAACACGATCTTTGGCTTGAGTGCAGCTTGGGCGATCGCCCGCAACAAATTCCCTGGCAAAGCTTTCTTACTAAGCATCATCGATCTTCCATTCTCGATTTCACCTGTAGTCGCAGGGCTAATGATCGTCTTGCTATACGGCAGAATTGGTTGGTTTGGCTCATGGCTTGCAGCCAATGACATCAAAATCGTGTTTGCTTTTCCTGGAATGTTGCTCGCCACGATCTTTGTAAGTATGCCTTTTATCGCCCGTGAAGTAATTCCTGTACTCGACGAAATGGGAACTGAACAAGAAGAGGCTGCCCGTACCCTCGGAGCCAGTGATTGGCAAATCTTTTGGCGGGTGGTAATCCCGAATATCCGATGGGGTTTGCTCTATGGCTTGGTACTAACCAACGCTAGAGCCATGGGTGAATTTGGAGCTGTATCCGTAGTATCAGGAAATATCGCCGCAAGAACCCAAAGCTTGCCTCTATTTGTCGAAGAATCTTACAAACAATATGAAACTGAAGTTGCCTATTCTGCGGCTGTATTGCTGGCTTTACTAGCAGTAGTCACCCTAGTACTAAAAGAAATTTTGGAACACAGAACCCATAATTCTAATTCTCGTGAGTAAATTACAAGCGTTGCTTTGCAGCGCTTGGACAAATAAAATTTGCCACAAATTACACTAGTTTGTTATAATCGTTCTCCGTTCGGCGGCATAGCCAAGTGGTAAGGCAGGGGTCTGCAAAACCCTCATCCCCAGTTCGAATCTGGGTGCCGCCTTAAATCAAAAAGACCGATCACTTTGCGATCGGTCTTTTTATTGTAAATCCTGATCAAATTGCTGTTTTATAGCTGTCGCTAAGTATGTTACAGCAAATCCCAAAAAGAGAGGCGGCGCTGAGCGCTGCCTCTCTTTTCGGGATTTGGTTTGTCTTAATACAAGTGGCGACAGCTGTAATTACCAAGTAGTATCTTCAGCAATTTGTTTACCTTCAGTTTGCAAATACTCTAAAAAAGCCTGAGCCACTATTGATAGCTGTTTCCCAGCTAGATGAATCACATACCAATGGCAAGGGATCGGAAAATTCTCCACATCTAAAACTGCAATCTGTCCTGAAGACCCTTCTAATGCGATCGTGTGCCGAGACAAAATTGAAATTCCTAAACCACCTGCGATCACCTGTTTAATTGCCTCATTACTAGCAAGTTCCATTTTTACTTTGGGCGTAATTTTATGCTCGTCAAATAGCCTCTGCACATAGCCCCTAGTGCCAGAACCAGACTCTCTCATGATAAACGGCTCATCGGCTAACTTTTGAATGGGAATATTTTTTTCGTTCGCCAAAGGGTGATCGTGATTGGCTAACACTACTAGAGGATTTGCCAAAAATCGATGAGACTTTACATCAGGTTCATCAGGAACTTGGCTAAGAATATATAAATCATCTTTATTCTCGGACAGTCTTTCTAAAACACCGCTATGATTTGTTACATTCAAAGATATCTCGACCCCAGGATAGCGATGGCAAAATGGTCCAAGTAAACGGGGAATCACATATTTTGCTGTGGTTACCACTGTAATTTTTAAATATCCCTGTTTTAGCCCTTTCATATCAGCAACACTCATCTCAAATTGAGATATGCGACCAAAAATTTCTTGACAAGTAGTAAGCAACTCCTTGCCAGACTGAGTCAAAAACAGTTTTTTGCCAACTTGCTCAAACAGAGGCATTCCGATCGCCTTTGTCAAATGTTTTATTTGCATCGAAACAGTTGGCTGAGTGAGGAATAGCTCTTCCGCTGCACGAGTGTAGCTACCATGACGTGCGGCCACCTCAAAAACCTGCAACTGATGCAAAGTGATATGAGTAGCTAGTTGAGAATCAGATAAGCGGTAACTCATATTGGTTAATCACAGAACCATAGATTAGATTCTATGATTTTATCACTAAAATATACTTTTGGTCTATACATTTATTCTGCATAATCTTTGCTATTCTGATAAGCGATAAATTGAGAGGAAAAACTGGACTACTTCTAGTTAAAAGCTGGGATTAGCGCGACCTTCGCTATATCAGAAAATTGTATGATGTGGTTCTGCTGATGAGACTGAGGCAACAAGTTGCAAATTTATTTCGTTTTTTTGCGATCGCAGGTAAAGATGAAAGCTTTTTAAGTGCAATCAGCAAAATTGAAAATATTGTCTCCAAAATACTAGCGATTGCGCTGGTATTCGTGATTTTTATTGCGCTTTTTGATCTGTTAAAGCTTTTGACCTTTGACTTGTTTTTCACCAATCCCAAATTAGCTTTTACCGCTCCGCTCCTGAAAATATTTGGCATGTTTCTAAATGTGTTGATTGCTTTGGAGCTTATGGAAAACATAACTGCCTATCTTCGCGAGCATGTAATTCAGTTAGAGCTAGTAGTTATCACTGCGTTAACGGCGATCGCTCGTAAAATTGTGATTTTTGATAGTAAGGTAGAGGGCGGCGATCTGACAGGGCTAGCGATCGCCGTGCTTTCGCTATCTATAAGCTACTGGATTGTGCGTAGCCAAAATAAAATGCGTAAACATTAGCGAAGGATCTCAGTGAAGAGTAGACTCCATAACTTTTTGAGCTAAGATTGTGTTAAGAAATTAATTTGTATATCAAAATTTTACCTGCATAAACTATATGACACAATCATTAACTAATCTTCTAGGCAGCCTTGTCGCGGGTGGCGTGGTTCTTGGTCTAATTTTCGCAGCAGTCTTTATCGTCAGCCAAAAGGATCGTATTATCCGCCGAGGTTAATCAAAACTCAAAAGAAGAGAGGCGGCGCGAAGCGCCGCCTCTCTTCTTTTGGTAGAGAACTTTGGATCAAGGCAAAGCTCTCTATTGTTATACTGATTGACAAAGATAGATTGACAAAGACAGCCAATTTAAAGCACTGATTAATTGTATATTCGGTGCTTATAGCAAAAACGCAAGTATTTAGGAGAAATATAGAGCCATGATCAACATCGGTGGCAACCCACTAATGATTCTTTTGGCAATTGTTGCCGCTTTAGGAGGAGTGGGCTTATATTTTGTGCGAAACTTTCGTCCTGAGCTGGCGCGTGACCACGACATCTTTTTCTCAGCGATCGCCTTGGTATACGGCATTATCTTGCTAGCTTTTAATTTTCGGATGGAAATTACCACGCAGCTAGCGCAAGTTCTGGTTGTCGGCTTTGCAGGTTGGTTTGCCGTAGAGTCTTTAGTATTGCGTCAAGCCCTAGCTAATCAAGCCCGACGAGCACCTTCTAGCCCCCTAGTTGATGACGAAGAACCAATCGGTTCCGACTATCGAGTTGAGATTGATCCTACTCGCGAAATTGCGGCTCGTCGCGATCGCAACTCATCACGTCGTATGGGTGGTGCTGTCTCTGATAGTGCTGAAGCAAGTGAACTACGCGGAGACACCACAGATACACGTCGTTCGCGTCGTCCGAAAAGGGGTAGTGGGGACACCAACGCCAATGACTCGGTCATTGATATCGACGAAAGTGATATTAGTCCTGTCAACCCAAAACGTCGCCCTCGTCCCAGCGGTGACAATATAAATGGAGAGCGCCCAAGAAATCGTAACGGGGAAGCTAATAATTTTGGAAATGACGAATCTGGTAAAGACCCTGCTGCTGCATCTGGACGTAGGCGAAGACCATCAAGCCGTCCATCTCCATATTCCAATACTGACACATCAAACACTGACGATTTTTAGGTTTATTTGCTAGAGTTAATCAGAAATATATTTATTTCTGATAGTTACCCAAATTTACTTGAATTTTAATTTGTGAATCTTCTTAGGGCAGTGACATATTAAACTGTTATCATCCCTACAACTTGATTTGATCAACCACCACTTGGGCTTTCGATCAACCGTGAGTTATTGCGTTAATCCGACCTGTGCTAATCCGAATAATGAACCATTTGCAATTAATTGCGCGAGCTGTGGTTCTAATTTAAAGCTGCGAAATCGTTACCGAGCCAGTCGTCCGCTAGGCAAAGGTGGATTTGGAGCGACATTTTTGGCTGCGGATGAGGGGCTTCCTGGATTTCCATCCTGTGTAGTCAAGCAGTTGCGTCCAAATACCCAATCCGTTAGTGTGCTGAAAATGGCGCGGGAACTGTTTGAGCGAGAAGCCTTTACCCTTGGCAAAATCGGTAGTCATCCGCAGATTCCACGGTTGCTAGATTATTTTGAAGAAGATAGTAATTTTTATTTAGTCCAAGAATTTGTTGATGGTGAAACCTTAAAGCAAGAATTTGAGCGGCGGGGCGCATTCAACGAGATTGAAATTCGGAAGATTCTTTCAGAAATCTTTCCAGCCCTTGGTTTTATGCATGAAAATGGTGTAATTCACCGTGATATCAAACCTGCTAACATCATGCGTCGCAAACAAGATGGGCAACTGGTATTAATTGATTTTGGGGCAGTTTCGAGCCAAGTTAATAAGCCTTCGGCAGATGATGATCCCAGTGGTTTATTAACTAATTTTGCGATCGGTACACCAGGATTTGCTCCACCTGAGCAGATGGCAATGCGTCCCGTGTACTCTAGTGACTTGTATGCGACGGCGATGAGTTGCCTATATCTAATGACGGGAAGATCTCCTAAAGATTTGCCCCACGATCCTTATACGGGCGAGATAAATTGGAAAGGTCAGGTTAAACTTAGCGATCGGCTGAGGGTAGTTTTTGAGAAACTGCTTCAGCAATCAGTGGCTCAGCGATTTCGCTCGGCAGAAGAAGCTTTACGAGCCTTAGAATCTGGCAATATCTCAGAAGAACAACCACCTAAACCGCCCTCAACTACATCTCCACCGCCTGCACCACCTTCCTCTGTGACCGTGAGATCTGTTACACAGATTCCCAACTCACGCATTCAGTCGAAATCTGGGAATGTTCAGGGCTACGAGAATAGTGGCATGCTGACATCAGGGCATACTAGAACAGGCAGCCGTATTGGGACTGGAAGTAGTGAACTTAAAGGTGGACGCAGAGTTATTGTTGAATACAATCAAGGCAAGCGTAACTTTGCTAATCAAGATTATTCAAAAGCTGCATTTGGTAGTGCAACTCTCTCTGGGATTGTGATGAGTCGTTCTAAATTAGTTGAGGCAGATTTTTGTCACAGTGACTTGACAGGTGCAAGCTTCCAAGGGGCAAATTTATCGCAAGCTAAGTTAAATGGGGCAAATTTGCGTGCGGCGAAAATGCAGCGAGCCATTTTAATTAAGTCTGATTTAGGAAGTGCTTCACTGATCTTTGCTGATTTGCGCGAGGCAAATCTCCAGTCGGCTTATATGAGCAAAGCGGATTTATCAAGTGCCAATTTAAGTGGCGCTAATTTAAAAGGAGCCTATTTAAGTCAAGCTAATTTAAATGGCACAAATCTATGTGGCGCAGATCTAAAGGGCGCTAAAATCTCTGAGGAGCAATTAGCTCAAGCTAAAACTAATTGGGGTACGATTCGCCCTGATGGCAGTAAACGCTTATTTTAAACAAAATATATGCGGTCAACAGTTTGTGATAAAAAAACAAATAAGGTATGGCGCACGCGCAGTGTGCGCCATACCTTATTTGTTCTTTTTATAAGTAAGTACGGACATTAATTTTGTGAGACTTCCTGACAATCAACTGATTACATTATTTACCGACTTGATTGGAGTCGATAATATTGTTTTATTCGATCGCATAACCCCAAATTTACATCATCGGATTGTGAGTAGTCTCACACCTGATAGCCTATCGCCAGTTTGTACGATCTATCCCCAGACGATCATAGAACTGTCGGCTGCGATCGCAATAGCATATGAGCATCGATTACGAGTTTTAACCTGTGGCAATGCGACTAAATTAGATTGGGGTGGTTTAGTCAGTCGTGCTGATGTGGTAATTAGTACATCAAAGTTAAATCGGGTAATTGAGCATTGTGTTGGCGATCTGACAGTCACGGTTGAGGCGGGGGTAAAGTATCAGGATTTGCAAACAGTTTTAGCAAAGGAAGGACAATTTTTAGCGATCGATCCTCCTTATAGCGCTAATGCGACGATTGGCGGACTTTTAGCAACAGGAAGTGCGGGTTCGTTGCGACATCGCTATAACAGTGTCCGCGATATGTGTTTAGGTATCGAGTTTGTGCGAGCCGATGGCGAAGTGGTCAAGGCGGGTGGGCGCGTGGTCTAAAATGTGGCTGGCTATGACCTGATGAAATTATTGACAGGTTCCTATGGAACTTTGGGTATCGCTTCGAGGATTACTTTTCGCTTGTATCCTTTACCTGAATATACTCAAGTCGTTGTGGTTACAGGTGATGCGGCGGCGATCGCAATCGCACAGCAAAAAATTATTACTTCAGTGCTTACGCCCACAGCTTGCGACTTATTATCAGCTACTGTGATCGCAGATCTTGGCTTAGGTGAAGGTATCGGCTTAGTACTGCAATTTTCTAGTCTTAAGGCTAGTGTGATCGAGCAATGCGATCGCATTGCTACAATTGCCAAGGAACTAAATTTAGAATTTCAGGTACTAGGTGAGGCGAAAGAGTTTTGGGAATTATTAGAGATTCTGCTTTGGCAAGATGAGTTTCGTAATCTTGCCGAACCTGCTGAGACTAATCATCTTGTCTGTAAGTTAGGCATCTTGCCATCGGCTAGCGTGCCATTTTTACAGGAATGTGACAAAGTTTTTGAGGATCAATCCTATTATTTGCAAATACATGCTGGTAGTGGCTTAGGGGTTTTACGAGTGGAAGATTTACAGGATTTAGATGAACTTTTTAATCAAATCAATAAGGTGAGAAGTATCGCTGAATCGCATAGTGGATTTTTAACTATTCTCGAAGCCCCTCAAGAGTTAAAGTTTAAAACAAATGTTTGGGGATATACAGGCAATGCTCGTGATTTGATGGGCAAAATTCGCCAACAGTTTGATGCGCGAGGTTTATTGAATCTAGACCGTATGTTGTAGTCAATTATGAAACCAATTTTGGTATTTGCAGCGCCTTCGGCGCTGTAAATACCAAAATTGATTTTATAGATCTTCTTTGTAAATTAACTAAGTAAATATGCAAGTTTCTGACAAGCCAAATTCCGAAAATCTACCTGCCAATTTGAATCTAGATTCTGTAATTTTTTCACCAACCTTTGACAGCAAGAATCCACCAAATCCCCAACTGATTGATGCTTGTGTACATTGTGGATTTTGTCTGTCTACTTGTCCTAGTTATCGCGTGATTGGCAAGGAGACAGATTCTCCACGCGGCAGAATCTATCTAATGGATGGGATCAATGAAGGCGAGATTCCTCTTTCTCCTGCGATCGCACAACATTTTGACTCTTGTTTAGGATGTTTAGCTTGCG
>CASBRC010000266.1 GCA_949128015.1 Synechococcales cyanobacterium PMM_0003 | reverse complement strand
TTATTGGTCGGAACTTAAACCGAGCCGAACTATTAGCCGATCTGACAGGTTGCCTAACTTAAAACCCAAAAAGCTGTAGCGCACGCGCAGCGTGCGCTACAGCTTTTTGGGTTTTGGGTTTTATTTCGCCTACCTACTTAAGCATGAACAGCAATGCGATCGCATAATTGATCAGCTTGAATTACCCCCTCAACTCGATCAACAGGCGCTCCATCCTTAAATAAAACCAATGTTGGTAAAGCATAAACCTTATACTGAGACGCAAGATCGGGATAATTGTCGGTATTGATCTTCACAATCTGAACCTTATCTTTCATCTTCTCACTCACCTTGTCCAAAATCCCTGTCATTAACCGACAAGGCCCACACCAAGGCGCATAAAAGTCTACAAGTACAGGCAATTCTGAACTTTCTAATAATTCATTAAAACTACCAAATTGCTTTTTCACTGACATATTGCGATCGCTCCGTTAAAAATTTAATTCTATAGCAATTACCAGAAAAGTAGGCGGCGGGGTAAAGCTCTACCGTCTATCTTTTCTAATGGTTTAATTTTTTTGTCACAAAGGTTACATCACTAAGCTAAAATTGTCACTGGCTATTACTCAATCTGCAATGATCTCTAGTAACGATTTTCGACCCGGCGTAACAATTGAACTTGATGGCGAAGTCTGGCGTGTAGTTGAATTTTTACACGTAAAGCCAGGCAAAGGTTCGGCATTTGTCCGCACCACGCTAAAAAGCGCCATGACAGGCAAAACTTTAGAAAAAACTTTTAGAGCTGGTGAGACGCTGCCTCAGGCTGTCCTCGAAAAAAGCTCAATGCAACATACCTATAAAGATGGTGAAGATTATGTCTTTATGGATATGCAGAGCTTTGAAGAAACTAACTTGACTGCTGCCAAAATTGGTAGCCGCGTCAAATACATCAAAGAAGGCATGGAAGTCAACGTTGTACGTTGGGGTGAAAGGGTAATTGAGGTAGAATTGCCTAACACAGTCGTCCTTGAAGTAATCGAGACCGATCCTGGCTTAAAGGGTGACACAGCCACAGGAGGAACCAAAGCTGCCAAAGTGGAAACTGGTGCATCGATCAACGTGCCTCTATTTGTGAATATTGGCGATCGCATTAAAATTGATACTCGTGAAGACACGTATTTGGGGCGTGAAAATTAGGTGGAATTTAGCTTAGAGCAAGTGCGTGAATTAGTCACGATTCTAAATAAGACAGATATTACCGAACTGACTCTAGAATCAGGCGATGTCCGTCTGAGCATCCGCAAAAGCGAAACTAGATATGTGGCAGCACCTGCGGCAACGCAGATGTCTCCTGTTGTATCCGCAGCAACAACTGCGATCGACAACGTATCCACAGGTTCTGTAGCTCATACGACCACAATTGCTGATTCTCTCCCTGCTAGAAAGCTACTTGAAATCACCTCACCAATGGTTGGTACGTTTTATCGTTCGCCATCACCTGATGATCCAGCATTTGTTGAAATTGGCGATGTAGTCAAAAAAGGACACACTGTTTGCATCATCGAAGCGATGAAGTTAATGAATGAGATCGAATCAGAAGCTTCAGGCAAAATCGTAGAGATCCTAGTAGAAAATACACAGCCAGTTGAATATGGTCAAGTTTTGATGCGAATCGAAGCAAATTAAGACATAAAAACCAAAAGAGAGAGGCGGCGCTCCGCGCCGCCTCTCTCTTTTGGTTTTTATACTGGCGACAGATATAACACAAACTTTTATGATCAGAAAAGGCGACACAATGTGTCGCCTTTTCTATGTCTTGAGATAATTTCAGACCACACCTAAGAGATATTGCCTTTATTTGTAAACAATTGTTAAGATGTAGCAGTTAGATAACAACTAGCTTTTCAAGTAACTTCGTATCTAAAGGACAAAACGATGGAAACCAAATTTGATTTCAGCAGTGAAAATATTTCCACACCAATCGCTTTCCGTGAAGACTTTAATCAATTTGCTCGCTTGAGTCAGACACAAGCTTGGTCAATGTTTTTTACAGCTAGCCGTGAGGACAATGCATTAGGTCTCGGTAAAGCTGTAGGTAGATTCTGGACAGGGCTATTGATTGCAGCAATTGTTGAATCAATCCTTGGTGTTACCATTTTTCAAATATTTTAAAAGCAGTTTATCTTAATCAAAGTTTAATTGCGATAATTTGTGCGATTAAGATTTATGGGATCAGAAACCGAGATCAGAAATCAAGAACCTCGCACATTTTTGATCAACCAATTAAACTTTGCTTCAGCTAATTCTAAGTTGCTGATCATTGACTGCCCAAATCCACCAAGATGTGATTCTAAGTCATCAAGATCGTAGCCATATCCAAGCCGACTAACTGTACCGCGCAGCCGATCGGAAAGACAAAGGCAGATAGCTCGATAAAATCGTGAGGAAAAGTTTGTATCCTGTTGCAGCTTTGATAAAAGCTGAACTCTTGGTATTGACAATACAACACTTTCCTCTAGCGATCGCACACTGGCAAGAGGTGGTCTAGTGTCAATAAAGGAGACTTCACCGACTATTTCTCCTTCAGAAATTCTGGCAAGTTCTTTATGGTCTTGTGATTCAATAGCAACGCTAAACGAGCCACTAACGACAATATATAGAGCCTCGCTAATTTGTCCCTCTCGAATCAATAGACGTTCAGGAGCAATTGTCTCCCTTTTTCCTTTCTGGACAAACCAGTCAAGGTCACTATTATTGAGTTCACTAAAGAAAAGTAAAATTTTCTTCACATTTAACCTCTGTAACTGGATAAAACCTAAGAAACCATATTCTTGCAGATTCTTTTGGACAAATAGCAATGTTAATTAAAAAAATTAAGAAATAGTAATCTTAATATTTTTATATCAATCGCCATAATAATTAGCACAATAACAAATAAAGACGGTAAAAACGCTGTCTTTATTTGTTTTTTGTGAACATGATTTATAAAATCAACATCATTTTAAGAGTCTTAGGGCTAGATAAATCGCCTTCAAATAGAATTTTGCAATTGGCATGAAGATGACGAGCAATATGATACAAAGACTCAATCTCATCTGGCGCGTCTATTTTGACAGCAATTTCTTCAAGAGAAAGCGACACATTTGATGATTGTAATGAGTCAATGAGCTTCTTTTGCAAGGCAAGTACTTTTGCACCTGCTTTTTTTCCAGCCTCGACTCCAGGTTGGTTGTAAGCATTGATATTCACTAGCGAAGCATAGAAGCTGACAGCGCGTTCGTACAGAGCGATTAATGCACCAACAGTAAGTTCAGAGACAAATGGGATCGTCACCGTAATTGAGTCTCTACCATTTTCATATAGAGCGCTGCGAGTACCTTGTAGAAACCCAAGTAAATAGTCGCCTGTGACAACACCTTCTTCTACTTCGGGGTGGGGTTTGGCAGAGTCTTGTAAAACTTCGATAAATGTTGCAAAAAAGTTGGGGACACCATCGCGTAGTTGCTGCACATAGGCATGTTGATCGGTAGAGCCTTTGTTACCGTAGACAGCGATCCCCTGATAGACAGTATTGCCATCCAGATTCTTTTCTTTGCCAAGGGATTCCATTACCAGTTGTTGCAAATAGCGGCTAAACAACAAAAGTCGATCTTTATAGGGCAAGACCACCATGTCTTTTTCGCCCTTGCCGTTACCTGCAAAGTACCATGACATTGCGAGGAGCGCGGCGGGGTTTTGGCGCAGATCTTCAATGCGAGTCGCGGCATCCATCACGCTTGCCCCACGTAGCATTTCGCGAATGTCAATACCTTGCAATGCTGCGGGTAATAAACCAACTGCCGATAGCTCTGAGGTTCTACCACCGATCCAGTCATACATCGGGAATTGATCAAGCCAACCATTGCCGATCGCATATTTTTCGAGCGCACTACCAACACCTGTAATTGCGATCGCCTGTTTCGCAAAGTCTAAACCTGCTTTCGCGAAGGCAAACTCGACTTCTTTCATGCCATTGGCGGCTTCAGGAGTAGCACCAGACTTGGAAATCACTAAGACTAATGTGGTACTAAGGCGATCGCCTAGTAGGTCAAGCACCAAGTCGATCCCGTCGGGATCGGAGTTGTCAATAAAACTAATTTTGAGCGGCACGTCTGCCTTGGCTAAGCACTGAGCCACAAATTGCGGGCCTAAAGCCGATCCACCGATGCCAATCGAGAGAATATCGGTAAACTTCGCAGCCGCAGGAGGATGAACTATCCCTGCATGAACCTTTTTTGTAAAATCTTCAATGCGATCAAGAGTCTCAGTAATATCTTTACGCAATTCCTCGGTGGGGGCGATTTCAGGAGATCGCAGCCAATAATGCCCGACCATGCGATGTTCGTCAGGATTTGCGATCGCACCTGACTCTAGCGCTTTCATATCAGCAAAAGCCTTGACAAACTTGGGTTGTATCTGTGTCACAAAGTCTGGCGTAAACCTGATCCGACTGATATCCACGTAAAGACCCAGCTCTGCATGGTAGTACAGCCAGTCTTGATAACGTTGCCACAGTTCCACAGCCGAACTCATACGAACCTCACTTTGCTCTTTGCGAATAGCTTAAATGTGAATAGCTTAAATGTGAATAGCTTAAGGGTTCTGCGATTTAATAAAGAATCGATTTTTAGTGGCGCGGCTTCGCCGCACCACTAAAAATTGATTCTTTATTTTACTGCGCGTGCTTAAGGAGATACACAATCCCAATCGTAAGTGATAATTAGCAACCTTGTTTGCTGTTAATCCTACAGATTGCAATTATTTCTATAGCTTTTGTTACTCTTACAACTCCAGAAAGCAAAGGCGGCGCGAAGCGCCGCCTTTGCTTTCTGGAGTTTCACTTAGCTAATTCTAGGATTTCGTGTTTTTAACGCTATGGGCTATAAAAACCCCAAAATTGGTTGTTAAGCCTACATTAAGAAGTGCGTCGAAGTTGGGTCACTGACACCATCAAAGTGCTAATCTGAACTCATAGCCAAATCAGCTATTCGGCGCAGTGGGGTAATTAAAAACAAGATTGCGCGTTTTAATTTTTTGTAGCTGATTTGGAACTCAGAAGCGAGGTCATAGAGATGAAACTTGTAATTCAAGGCAAGAATATGGAAGTCACGGAAGCCATTCGCGAATATGTCGAGCAGAAGCTCGACAAAGCGGTGAGCCATTTCCAAGCATTAACCACAGAGATAGATGTGCATCTATCTGTGGCTCGTAACCCTCGCATTGCTTCTAGTCAATCGGCTGAAGTAACAGTTTACGCGAATGGATCTGTGATCCGCGCTGAGGAAAAGAGCGAGAATTTGTATGTAAGTATCGATCTAGTCGCTGACAAGATTTCACGCAAGTTGCGTAAATTTAAAGAGCGCAAGAACGATCGCAGTGCTACAAAAACAAGTGTTGCTGTTGCTGAACAGCCTCCTGTACCTGTGCCAGATGATAATCGGGTAGTTGAGCTACCAAGTCAGGTTGTACGCAACAAATACTTTGCCATGCCTGCGCTATCTGTTGATGAGGCTCTGGAAAGGTTGGAGCTAATCGATCATGATTTCTATGTTTTTCGCAACGCTGATACAGGGGAAATCAACGTTGTTTATGAACGAAATCATGGCGGTTATGGCGTAATTCAGCCCCATGATGCCAAAAAACATTAAACCCAACTTCAGGAGAGGGCGCTTTGAGCCAAATCTTGAGTTATAAAAAAGGAAGGACGCGAAGCGCCCTTCTTTTTTTATCGAAAAATTTGCTACGCTAGAAGAATAGAGCAAGCCTCAATCATTTTAATCTTTTACCTTTAGAGTAGACATGACTGTTAAGTACGGCGAACAAGCGATCGCAGATGTAACCCTCACCACTTTCCCAAATCCTCGAATTGGTAGAGATTACAATATTCAAATTACCCTGCCTGAATTTACTAGCAAATGTCCATTTTCAGGCTATCCAGACTTTGCCACAATTTATATCACCTATACCCCCAACCTATTATTGGTAGAGCTGAAGGCAATTAAGCTGTACATCAATAGCTATCGCGATCGCTTTATTTCCCACGAAGAATCGGTTAATCAGATTCTTGATGATTTTGTAAAAGCAGGCGATCCTCTCAGAATCAACGTTAAGGGTGACTTTACCCCTCGCGGTAATGTGCATACCGTTGTGGAGGTAAATTACATCAAGCCCCAAGAAACAATCTAACTTTAGATGCGTCACATTGATTTGAGTGCAGTTGATTTATGAAAATTCGTAAAAAATACCAAGCATCAGCTAATGCTGAAATTAATTTAACGGCTTTGTTGGATGTGGTGTTTTCGATTTTGGCATTTTTTATCTTGTTGTCAGCCGCCCTGACCATTCCCAGTCGTATTGGCATTGATTTGCCAATTAGCGATCGCAATAATAAGGGTGACTCAAACACAGGCGATCTCCAACCCCAAGATATTTTCGTAATCACCCTTGATCCTGCGGGACAAATGTTAAAAGATGGAAAATCTATTTCCTCTCAGCAGTTGATACAAGATATCAATACATTCTTGGCAACATCGGCGAGAGGTACAGTTGTACTTAGTGCGGATGACTCAACTGTCTCTTATCAAATTGTGATTAGCCGTCTGTCAGAATTAAGAGCCATTGCAGGTAATCGAGTGGCGATCGCCACGTCTCGCTCTTAATTTCTCGCTTTTAATTTAAAGTGCTTTGCTTAGTAACTTTATATTCATAAAATACTTACAAAATACTATGTTGCCAACTAAACCAAACAGCGACCTCATTGTAAGTCAAGCTGATAAACCTGTATTGAATTCTGCACATACAGTTGTGGCAAATAATCCCGCACTTCAATTTGCTAACAAAGTAGGTAAATTGATCGTGAAGTATCCGTTTTGGGTACTGGTAGTTAGTTCTCTCGGCATTCATACTGCCTTTGCTCTCGTCACGCCCAATCCACTCAAAAAAGCAGAACCTCGTGAAGTTGTCGTCTCAACTCTTCCTGTTGTCAAGTTGCCTCCCAAGTCATTAACTCCCAACGCTAAATCAAATAAATCACTTTTTGATAACCTATTCATCAAATCTGATTCTAAAACCGACTCACCCCTGAACACATTCTCGAATACATTTCCCGATACATCGTTTAACTCACCGCTAAGGAATTTAGACTTAAACAGCCTTGATAATTTAGAAGATTTACCACCAGTTACAGACTTTTCCTTCTCAGCCCCCCCATTATCTAGCAGTACTAAAGAAACTGACCTATTTCCGTTCGTAAAACCGCAGATTCGTGTGCCTGAAATGCCCCAGAATCGGCAACGCATTAGTATGTCTGGACAGATCGATAATTCTAATCCTGTAAAAATAGAAACTACAAACAGTAATCTCAAACCTGACTTTAAGAATGGGGGATTAAAGGATGAAACAACTTCACCACCCGCCACAACTAAAAATGCTAATAATGGGACAACTCCCGACAAAGTTTCCAAAAATATCCAAGGATCTGGCACTCCTAATGCTTCTAATAGCGATCTCAATGAAAAAGATGTAGTTAATATTGCCTTTGGTTATCCAATTGACGAAAGATTACTGGCTTTAAACGAAAAAGGCTTAATCGTTAATACAATTATTGCTCCCACAGATAAATTAGTGTCAGCGATTAATTATGAGAGAGAGCAAGGTGTAGTATGGGTTCCCCCAAAGAATGAAAATGTTACTGGGAAGAGCGGGGAAGTAATATTTATGTGGCTTGTCGATCCTAAAGGCGAAGTCGATACAAGATATTTCAAATCAAGTGGGAATAAAGAGTTAGATAAAATTGCCAAAGAGGCTGTAAAAGAATATAAATTTCAACCAATTGCAGATTCCCAAAGTGGTAAATATCGTCTTGTGACTGCTAAGTATAAGTTTCCGTAAAAAAAAAGTGGCACTTTGCGCCACTTTTTTTTACGGATAGATAATCGGAAAATCTTGAATATACTTACCATCACATTCGTATTTAGCGCGGTATTCTTGTAAAACCATGCGATCGCCTTCTAGTTTATAAAGAGCCGATGAGCCACAATCGCCAAGTCCACGAAACTTAGTGAAGTTAGTCATCGTTTGCGATCGCACATTAAATCTAGGTATACCAGCAATCGATCTGTTCGTGATTCGTTTTGGCTTTTCGCCTTCCTTTGGTTCTTGAAAGCTGTCAAATTCGAGGGGGACAACACGGGGTTTCGGCGCTTCATCAATCCATAGGACATATTCAAATGCACCTTGATAAGCAGCTAGAAAACACTGGATTTGCACCAAATACTTCTTGTCTGTAATTTGGAATGCTTTAGATCCCATTCCTCTCTGTCCATCTTCGGCACGGAAGTTATCTTTACAAATTCCTAAACTTTCACGATTTTGGAGCACGTATTTCAGAGTATCCGCAGCAGAATTGTCTGTGGGTAGTTTAGAAATATTAGTTTGGGAAAGATATCGCAGTAACTGTTCTTCACTTAGTTTTTGATTTGGGAATGTCACGCGCAATACAGGCTCAGGATTTTGCGTGGTAGGAGCTTCAAGCGTGTATATGTAGCCGTCGTTGTTAAACTCGATTGCTCCTGATTTTTGAGGATTATAGTTAGTAGCTTCTAGATCCAAACCACCGCTACCATCTTTGTTACGGCTGATATAATAACGAGGGCGATCTGGTTCCTTCGCATCTGCACAAATATAAACTCGATAATTGAAAGTCTCACCATAGGCATAGATAACTTTTGATTTGCCACAGATGTTATTGTCTTCCAGCTCTTTAATGTCACCGATTGCGATCGCCTTTGGTGATTTAGATGTGCTTTTTTTAGTCGCTGGTGGAGTTGCTTCAGGTGATGCAGTCACTGTCTTAGAAGTTGTTGTTGTCGTTGTGGTGGTGGTCTGCGAAGTATTGGGTGATGCCAACGGCTTTGGGGCATCCTGATTACCACATCCCAGAAGTGTAAGACTCACCATCACAGCCATTAAGCCCAATCGATTTTGCAACATTAGTCCTGCTCCTGATAACTGTTCTTTAAATATAAACCCAAAAAGCTATGGCGCACGCTGCGCGTGCGCCACAGCTTTTTGGGTTTATATTTAACCACTCTCCATCATGCAGATCTTATGACGTGTTGTACTGAAATAAGAGCCAATATTTTTATTAAAAGTTTTATTTCGCAATATGAAAGTCCCAGATAGATTCGATGCAAAGCATCGAATCTATCTGGGACTTTCAATCTTGGCTGCACCCCGCAATTGCTGGCTATACCATTGTGAAACTTGATCTATTCCTGCTAGCTGACTAACAGCAATTCCATTGTGTCCATATTCTTTTCCTGAGCTATGGATATATTCACCATTGCCGATGTAGATACCCACATGGGTTGCTTTAGTTAGCTTACCAAAAAATATTAAATCGCCGATCTGGATTTCTGCCAGATTTACAGGCTTACCAAATGCTTCTTGTTGATAGGCATCGCGAGGAGTCCAAACACCAACCGATGCAAAAGCAGCTTGCATTAACCCCGAACAATCATAATTTGGGGCAACCGTACCGCCCCAAAGATATTCATTGGGAGTTGCCATTGCTTGCTGCATAAATGTGATTACAGCAGGTATGCGATCGCAAATTTCTTCAGTACTTAAAACAGGTGGCAAATTAGCGAGATAACTTTTGCGATCGCTGAGTTCCAACTTCTCGAAATCTTGGCGATCGAGCAATCCTGTATAGTCATCTTCGAGTAACTGGATTCTAAGGAAACTTGTCTCAGATTCTATTACCTGCAAATATCTACCTTTTGCCATCTGCGTCGCTAGGCGATCGAGTTGTGGTGA
>CASBRC010000265.1 GCA_949128015.1 Synechococcales cyanobacterium PMM_0003 | reverse complement strand
GGAAGTACAGATTCTTTGTATGCATCAGATTGCTCGTTGTAGAGTTCCATCGAAGGCATGGAGACAACCCGAACAGCCTTACCTTCACCAGCCAAAATTGCCGCAGCCTTAACCGCTAAGTCAAGTTCTGAACCAGTAGCAATGAAGATCAACTCAGGATTTGGCGCATCAACGACGATGTAACCGCCTTTCTTGGTTCCTTCGATCGAAGTACCAGCCAAGTTTTTCACATTCTGACGAGTGAAAGCCATCAATGAAGGACGCTTACGATTTGCGATCGCAACTTGGTAAGTACCAACAGTTTCCTTAGCATCAGCAGGACGCAATACCAGCAAGTTAGGAATTACGCGCAAAGAGGCAAGGGTTTCGACAGGTTGGTGAGTAGGACCATCTTCACCAAGCATGACGGAATCATGGGTCATGATGTATAGCACACCGACTTCCGACAAAGCTGACAGACGGATTGCGCCGCGCATGTAGTCAGCAAATACGAGGAAAGTTGCACCGTAAGGGATTGTGCCGCCATGCAAGATCATGCCGTTGAGGATTGCGCCCATAGCATGTTCACGTACACCAAAGCGGAAGTTGCGACCTTCATAAGAACCATATTGGAAGTCGGCTAGCCCTTTAACGTAGGTCATATTGGAGTGAGCCAAATCAGCCGAACCGCCAAGAAATTCTGGTAATACGGGAGAAAGGGCATTCAAGCAAGCTTCTGAAAGTAAACGGGTCGATGTCTCTTTCTCGGCAACAGGCTCAAGGGCTTTTTCCCAGCCTTCAGGCAATTTGCCAGCCATAATCCGCTTGTATTCAGCAGCTTCGGTAGGATAAGCTTTTTCGTAAGCAGCAAAGCGCTGATTCCATTCTGCTTCAGCCTTAGCGCCTTTGTCGATCGCTTGACGGAAACGAGTAAGAGCGGCCTCTGGAACATCAAAAGGTGCGTATTCCCAACCGAGGTTGGCGCGGGTTGCGGCAACTTCATCAGTTCCGAGTGCCGCGCCGTGAACACCAGCAGTACCTTGCTTTTTGGGTGAACCAAAACCAATAGTAGTGGTAACAACAATCAAGCTAGGCTTGTCGGTGACGGCTTTACATTCTGCGATTGCTTTTGCGATCGCATCTAAGTCTTCGTTACCATCATCAACATAAGTAACGTGCCAACCGTAAGCTTCGTAACGCATACCGACATTTTCGGTAAATGCTAAATCGGTGCTGCCATCGATGGAAATGCTGTTGCTGTCATACATCATGATCAGCTTGCCGAGCTTGAGGTGACCAGCCAAGGAAGCTGCTTCGGACGCAATCCCTTCCATGTTGCAGCCATCGCCAAGGATCACATAGGTATAGTGATCAACAATGTTATGACCGGGTTTGTTAAAGCAAGCCGCCAAATGCGCTTCTGCGATCGCTAAACCAACACCGTTACCAACACCTTGACCAAGAGGACCAGTTGTAACTTCTACACCTGCGGTTTCAAAGTTTTCGGGGTGACCAGGGGTTGGGCTGCCCAACTGACGGAAATTTTTGATATCCTCGATTTTCACGCTGTCATAGCCTGTGAGATGCAGCAGTGAATATTGCAACATACAGCCATGTCCTGCGGACAAGACAAAGCGATCGCGATCAACCCATTTAGGATTCTTAGGATTGAATTTTAAGAACTGATCGAACAGCACAAAAGCCATTGGTGCTGCGCCCATCGGCAGACCGGGGTGACCAGATTTGGCTTTTTCGACCGCATCGATCGACAAAAAGCGGATGGAGTTAATGCAGAGTGTCTCAAGGGTTTGAGTTTTCGAGGGTGCAGCGACCATAGTTACAATTGCTTAGAAAAATTTTGTACTCAATCAGATATATTTTGCCCCAAAACTGTCCCCTACAATAATAAATTTTAAGATTTGGTATCATCGGACTCAGTTTTGCCAATAAATATTTCATAAGAATCAATTGAAATTTTCAAAACCCAAAGATTAGGTGATTTCCAGAAAAGAATTTACCCCACCCTAGCCCTCCCCTTGCAAAGGGGAGGGAACAAGATTTCCGATCTTCCCCCTTTGCAAGGGGGAATTAAAGGGGGTAAATCCGACTTACGAGTTTTACAAGTTATTTTCTTGCTTGGAAATCTCCTAAAACTTTTTGTCGAGATCCAAGCTACTCACGGCGCAAAGCGCCGCCAATATCGTCTAAGTTGTTACCCAAAACAAATTAATCACGTACATATATAAAGGAATACCGACAATGATGTTGAAGGGAAATGTGACCGCGAGAGCCGTGGAAACATAGAGACTAGGATTTGCCTCTGGTACGGTCAGACGCATAGCCGCAGGTACTGCAATATACGAAGCACTGGCGCATAACACCGCAAACAACAGCGCATCACCCTGTGACATAGAAATTAATTTTGCGATCGCAATGCCAACACCAGAATTCAAAATTGGCATCAAAATTGCAAAAGCAATCAAGAAAACACCTGTTTTTTGCAAATCCTTAATTCTTTTGG
>CASBRC010000264.1 GCA_949128015.1 Synechococcales cyanobacterium PMM_0003 | reverse complement strand
GATTGGTGCGATCGCAATATATTTGTTTGTGGTCCCGAAAGCTTTATGCAAAGTACTAAAGCTATGTTAGAAAGTCTTGGTCTCCCGATGCAGCAATACCATGAAGAAAGTTTTGATGGCGAGAAAAAATCGTCTCCTGCGTTGGGTACTAAGACTTGGCTTGGTAAATCACGAATATCTCAATAAGCGTCGAGACTTAAGCCAAATGGTTAAGGAGGGCTTTTCGCATGATTTCTATGGGAACGGGTTGTTCTAGCCAAAACTCTAGCCCGATCGCACCTTGATTAATCAACATTTCCAAACCATCAATTGCTTTCAGTCCCCTAGAAGCTGCAATTTGTAAAAACTTAGTGGGGCGTGGTGTGTAAATCAGATCGTAGGCGATCGCATGATCGGGCAGTAACGCCATTTCGGCTTCAGAGATGGGCGTATTTGGGTCATTAGCCATCCCAATCGGCGTAGCATTGATGACTATGCCAGCTATTTCTAATAAGTGCGGAATTGATGTCCAAGGATGTACCCGCAAGTTGTAATCGTGGAGTTGGCTAGTCATTGCCCCATGAAATTTTTTCATCTTTGTGGGATCGCGTCCCACTACATGAATTATGGGACAGCCTAATTCTAAGCAAGCAGCAACTACAGCCTTCGCTGCGCCGCCACTACCAATGATCAAGGCGGGGCTATTTTTCCAATCGCAGTTAAGATGCTTGAGTGGCTCTAAGAAACCCGCAACATCGGTATTTGTACCAATCCAGCGATCGCCGACGCGCTTAACTGTATTTACTGCACCAACGGCTTTGGCGATCGGCAGGACTTCATCGAGCAAGGGGATCACCTCAACTTTATGGGGGATCGTGAGGTTGAAGCCTTGGACTGATTGAATTGCTTTTAAACCTGCGATCGCAGGTGATAAATCTTCTACGGGGATCGGAAATGGTACATACACATAGTCCAATCCCAGCGCTGCGATCGCGGCATTATGCATCACAGGTGAAAGGCTGTGACTGACGGGAAAACCCATTATTCCTAAAATTTTGGTTGTCCCTAAGACACTGCGGCTCATAGTTTCTTCCCTAAAGTAGTTAGAAAACTATTACATGAATGTTTCGCTTAGGATCGCAAATCAAATAAATATGATTCGCGATCCTTTACAGCCTGTTGAGACTTTAGATAGTACAGAGAAACTTTTAAAAGTTTCTCTGGGTTTTATATCAGCGCAAAGCGCTGTAACTTCTAAAACTTTTCTATACTTCCTTGCGAACCATTCGGAAAATCTGCCAAGATAGACTAAATGTCGTTTGCCCTATAGGGGAAGATTTGCGTGACTGTTGCTGCTTCTGTTTCTTCGCCTGATGTTCAGCGTCCGACCGATTCGGGAATTTTTATCACGATTCATGGTCACTTTTATCAGCCTCCTCGTGAAAATCCTTACCTAAATGCGATCGAGCGGCAAGAAAGCGCTGCGCCCTTTCATGACTGGAATGCGCGAATTCACCATGAATGTTACCGCCCCAATGCATTCTCGCGGATCGAGCGCTATGACGGCAAGATCGTTAAGATTGTCAATAACTATGAGTACATGAGTTTCAACATGGGGCCAACGCTGCTCTCATGGATGGAATTTCACGATCGCGACACCTATCAAGCCATTTTAGATGCCGATAAGCGCAGTGCCGATCGACTCGATGGTCATGGTAATGCGATCGCACAAGTGTACAACCACATCATCATGCCCTTGGCAAATTGGCGTGATAAATTGACGCAAATTCGGTGGGGTAAAGAAGATTTCAAGGCAAGATTTGGGCGCGAAACCGAAGGGATGTGGCTTGCCGAGACTGCCGTTGACTATGAAACCCTTGAGGCTCTGGTTTTAGAGGGGATCAAATTTATTATCCTTGCGCCATCTCAGGCTCAGCGCTGCCGTCTTATGCCTACTAACGAAAATCCTAATCCTGCTTGGGATGAAGTGGGCGGCGCACAGATTGATCCCAATCGTCCCTACCGTTGCTATTTGCGTCGCCATAATACCAATAGCAGTAATGTATCGGAACTTAGTCAATTCCATTTACCCGCCGATACTGAAGCCTATATCGATATATTTTTCTATGATGGCCCCATTTCTCGCGATATGGGATTTGGCGATCTCTTAGGTAGTTCCCACAATTTTTCCAAGCGTCTTAGTCAAGCCATCCGCAACGATCACCGCTCACATCAGATCGTTTCTGTGGCAACCGATGGCGAAACTTTTGGGCATCACAAGCACTTTACCGAAAAAACCCTTTCCTATGCCTTCGTCGAAGAATTTCCCAAGCACGGTTGGACTGTCACCAATTACGCCCATTATTTGAGTCTTTTTCCGCCTCAATGGGAAGCAGAACTGAAATCTGTAACTGCGTGGAGTTGCGCTCACGGTGTCGATCGCTGGCAGGGTGGCTGCGGCTGTGGTGGCGAAGGTTCGGGCTATCAGCTCCTATGGCGGCGACCGTTGCGAGATAGTCTCAACTGGTTGCGCGATCACCTCGCTACGGTATATGTCGATATTGGACGCAAATATTTTAACGATCCTTGGGAAGCTCGCGATCGCTATATTGACGTACTGCAATATTCTCTGCGGGATGGGCTTGCTGAACATTCACCAGTTTTAGAGAAATTTTTTGAGGAGCAATGTGGCGGCAAAGTCTCGACATCGGCTCAAAAAATTGACGCTCTGCGGTTGTTGGAAATGCAGCGCCATGCCTTGTTGATGTTTACCAGTTGTGGCTGGTTTTTTGAAGAGTTATCACGTCCTGAAACTGTGCAGATCTTGCGTTATGCCGCTAGAGCGATCGAGCTAGCTGCCGATGTCGCAGGCGTATTGCTAGAGGCTGAGTTTATTAAGCGCATGGCTCAAGCGCCAAGTAATCTTGTTGAATTTAAAGACGGCGAAGGAGTTTTTCGTCATCAAGTGGCGACCAATCGGATCACCCTCGCACAGGTTGCGGCGCAATATGCCCTTAGTTCAACATTAGACAATTATTCGCGATCGCAACAAATCTATTGCTACACCATCCAACAACAGGATTATCAACTGCAACGGATTGGCTCAATGGCTTTAGCGATCGGGCAAATTCAGCTAGTCTCTGGGATCACCCAAGAATCCGTCAATTATATTTTTGCGGTGCTACACCTTGGTGGTGATGACTTCCATTGCTGCATCCAACCCTTTACGGGACGGCGCGAATATGAAGAGATCAAAGCGAACTTGTTTAAGATTCTTAAACAAGCGAATACTGCGGCGGTAATTCTGGCGATGGCAAGTAATTTTAGTGGTGAGCAGTTTAATCTGCATCATCTCTTTGCCGAGGAGCGCCATCGGATTTTGCGAATGCTTGCCGATGAGACTCTGACTAGACTCGATCAGCTATATGAGCAGGTCTATCGCGATAACTATGGCATCCTGATTTCATTTCGTCGTGACGATCTGCCAGTTCCACCTGAACTGCAAGTTGCCGCAGACATCGTTTTAAACAATCGCCTGACTGAAGAACTCAAGCGCTTAGAAACAGGTGCAGCACTGCCGAATGTGGCGCTAGATGCAGTAGCGATCGAGGCGCACAATCTGGGTTGCAAGTTTACTCATGTTGAAGATGCTCAGATTCTTGAAAATTATATTTTGAGTCAAATTCAGCATCTTGCTCAACTTCAGGACATTGATGAAAAATCGCTAGTTAACTATCTCAATCAAATTGAGCAGTCTTTATCAATCAGCGATCGCCTCGATCTACAGCTCGATCTAAATCTCTCTCAAGAGGCTTTCCTAAACTATCTATTCAAACGGATCGCTCCCCAATGTGTGCTTGCTAGACAGATTCTCGATTTGGAATCCGTTGAGAGACAGCCAATTCACATTGAGGCTAATCTTTGCGAAAGCATTTCTAATTTGGAGCTTCATCAGTTAATTGATACAGCCAGCAAACTAGGAATTGCCACTGAAGCTTGGCTTCATGCCTAAACACAAAAACCTGTAGCGCACGCGGAGCGTGCGCTACAGGTTTTTTCTTAAAAAGTCTCGCAAAGCGAGCCTAAATACCATCGCTACCAACTTTACTAGTTGAAATAATATGAATATCAACATTTTTTAGCGATCGCAAAATTCTTTGCGTAAGCGATCCCTTCAACAAAATCTGCCAGCGTGACTTCTGGCTCTCTCCCATTACAATTTGAGTAATTCCATATTCTTTGGCTGTATCCACGATTGCCTTTAAGGGATTACTTCCGTGGACGCGAATAAAAGTTCCCTCAAACTCCTTACACAAACGTTCGCAAGTTTCGATATGAAGACTTTCTTCTTTAGTCAAAAAACGATCAGGATCGTTAGCAAATAAGACATAAAGCTGTGCGTGCATGTATCCTGCAATCCTTGCGCCTCGACGTAATAACTGGAGGGAATTAGGATAAGTGGAAACACAGACTAAAACGCGTTCATGGATATTACAAATTGCTTCGACATTAGAGTTTCCCTGTTCTTGATCCCCTAAATTATCTTCGATGTTATCGGCAATTTCCCGTAATGCTAATTCTCTTAAAGCAATCAAATGCCGACGCTGAAAGAAGTTATTGAGAGATTGATCGATTTTTTCAGGAGCATAGATTTTGCCGTCGCGTAGCCTTTCCTGAAGCGTTTCAGGGGTGACATCTACCACTATCACCTCATCGGCGGCTTCTAAAATGCGATCGGGAATTCGCTCTCGCACGATCACTCCCGTAATTTTGGCTACGGTATCATTAAGACTCTCTATATGTTGAATATTTACCGTCGAATAGACATCAATTCCCGCTTCGAGCAGAATTTCTACATCCTGATAGCGTTTTTCGCGTTCAGCATTAGGGACATTAGTATGTGCTAATTCATCCACCAGCGCTAGTTGTGGCTGTCGCTTGAGAATAGCATCAGTATCCATTTCTGTTAGCGTTACCGATTCCCAAATAATCTGTTGACGGGGAATTACTTCTAAGCCGATCGCTTTTGCGATCGTCTCGGCTCGATTGTGAGTTTCCAGAAAGCCAATTACGACATCAATCCCTTCAGAGCGCAGTCGATGCCCTTCTTCCAGCATTTTGTAGGTTTTGCCTACGCCTGGACTCATGCCAATAAATATTTTGTGTTTGCCACGACGATGAGCTTTAATCATAGAGCATCTAATGCTAAGTTTAGCTTCAATACATTCACTCCATCTTCACCAAAGATACCAAGAAAACGACCATCGGTATTCTGCTGGATCAGCGTTTCTAGCTTGTTAGGTTCAACCTTACGAGATTGAGCAACTCTTTGGATTTGGGCTTTAGCCGCTTCAGGTGTGATATGAGGATCGAGGCTTGAACCTGATGTGTAAATCAGATCGGCAGTGGGATTAATACCTGCTTTTTGCAATCTTGCTAGATCACCTTCAGTAGCCTTACTAGGATCAGGATCGGATTTACCCTTGATGCGACTGAGCAAATCAGGATTGCTAGGAGCTAAATTACTTGCGCCTGAAACACCTGTTTTCAGAATATTAGCAGTATCCGCTTTGGGATCGGCGGTGCTGTAGTTAGTAGTACTAGGGCGGCTGTTGAAATAGCGATCGCTAGTAAATGGTTGACCAATCAGCGCTGAGCCAACAATTTGTCCTTGAGGATTGCGGATGAGGCTGCCATTAGTTTGATTTGACAGGAAGGGTAATTGCGCGATCGCAATCATTGAAAAGGGATAAATCACGGCGACAAGCACCCAGAGAACTAGAGTGGCGCGAATAGCTTTAATAATTTCGTTCATAGGTTTAATAAGTTTAGTACTTAATTTGTAATTAATTTATGATTAAAATTTCTCAGGTTGGAACATGACGACAAATAGATAGATTGAGAATATAACAGTTGCGATCCCTAAAAGCCCTAGAGCATAGGCTTGATAGCGACTAAAACTTTCAGCATTAGCGGCATAGACCGCAGGGGCAACGATTAGATTTAGACAGAGCGCAAGGAATAGATATCTGGGATATTTCTGTTTATTTGCGAGTTGCCATAAATCTTGGAAATCTGCGATCGGGAAGTTACTGGGAAGGAGTTTTTTCATAGTTGTTTTAGTGAATATAAAGGCGGAATCGCGGATTAGAGGGATTAAAGGATTGTGCGGATTTTTGGATTTATCGGAGTGGATTTTTGGATAGATTGAATATGGAAATATAAAAATCTGTGAAATCCAATAATCCGTTTAATCCGCGATTAAGCGATGGGTAATAGAATATCGATGAACTTAATGGCAATAAATGGAGCGATTACGCCACCTAAACCGTAAAGTAAAATATTGCGCTGTAAGAGTTGATCGGCGGTGAGAGGACGGAATTTTACTCCTTTTAATGCAAGAGGAATCAGGACAGGAATAATCAAGGCATTGTAAATCAACGCTGAGAGAATTGCTGACTGAGGGCTTTTAAGCCCCATCACATTCAGCGCACCGATACCAGCAGAAGCAAAGATGGTGGGAATGATCGCGAAGTATTTGGCAATATCATTTGCGATCGAGAAAGTAGTTAACGCACCGCGAGTAATTAGGAGCTGCTTACCGATCGCAACTAAGTCAATTAACTTTGTCGGATCACTATCCAAATCCACCATATTCGCGGCTTCTTTGGCGGCTTGCGTACCAGAGTTCATGGCAACACCGACATTTGCTTGAGCTAGAGCTGGCGCGTCATTTGTGCCATCACCCGTCATGGCAACTAGTTTGCCTTGAGCTTGTTCGCGGCGAATTACTTCGATTTTATCTTCGGGGGTTGCCTCGGCGATGAAGTCATCAACTCCTGCTTCTTCAGCAATTACAGAAGCAGTAATCTGATTATCACCCGTAAGCATAATCGTGCGAACACCCATCCGCCGCAGTTGATCGAATCTTTCGCGTAGACCGGGTTTGACGATATCTTTGAGATAAATTACACCGTACAAATCTCCGCCCTGACATATCCCCAAGGGCGTACCGCCAAGTCTGGACACTTTTTCATAGGCAGCTTCAAATTCTTCTGGGACATTACCAGATCGCGATCGCACAAATCCTCTAATCGCATCGACTGTACCTTTACGAACCTCAATGTCATCAGGTAAATCAGTCCCACTCATACGCGTCCTTGCCGAGAATTCCAGCCCTTTGGCTTGGTCGCGATCAAATTTGACAATCGCTCCTAATTGTTCGGCTAACTGGACAATTGATTTGCCTTCAGGAGTTTCATCAAAGATGCTAGCGGCAAGCGCAACAGTGGCTACTTCAGCGAGGGAATGTCCGTTGACAGGGATAAATTCATCGGCAAGTCGATTGCCCAGCGTAATCGTGCCTGTTTTATCGAGAACTAAGGTGTTGATATCGCCGCAAGCTTCGACAGCACGACCTGATGTGGCAATTACGTTAAACTGAGCAACGCGATCCATACCTGCAATCCCGATCGCACTCAGCAATCCTCCAATCGTCGTCGGAATTAGGGCAACTAATAGGGAAATAAGAATCGCAATGGTCGTGGGCGTATTTACATAATTTGCGATCGGCGTAATCGTGGCGACGACAATCAGAAATACCTGTGTAAGTACTGTCAGCAGGACGGTTAAAGCGATTTCATTAGGAGTTTTCGTGCGTTCTGCACCTTCCACAAGGGCGATCATCCGATCGATAAATCCTTGTCCGGGGTCAGCCATGATTCTGATGGTCAGTTCATCGGAAACTACACGAGTTCCACCTGTAACTGAGCTAGAAATATCTGTACCTGGTTGCTTTAAGACTGGAGCCGATTCGCCCGTAATTGCAGCCTCATCGACAGAAGCTAAGCCCGCCACCACTTCCCCATCAGCAGGAATCATTTCGCCGCTCTTGACTTTGACTAAATCACCTCGCCGCAGCTCTGTCGAACTGATTTGCTGAATAGATCCGTCAGGCAATACTTTAGTTGCGATCGTATCCGATCGTGTGGTGCGTAATGAGTCAGCCTGTGCTTTGCCGCGTCCTTCTGCGATCGCCTCAGCAAAGTTGGCAAACAGTACTGTAAAGAAGAGAATGACTGTAATCAGTCCATTAAGAACCCTCTCTTGGTTAGAATCGCCTTTTACAGTTCCAAATAAATTGGGATCGATGGTGACTAGCAAGGTGACAAGCGTTCCAACCCAAACCATAAACATGACAGGATTACGAACGGCAATCTTAGGATTGAGCTTATAGAAAGCATCGCGAATGGCGCGAGGATAAAGTCCTGCCATTGATGCTTTGGATATATGTCTGCGCGACTCGCGAGTGCTGCCAAGCTCTTGTTTCTTTTTTGAAGAATTATTGATTGAATTATTGTTCATATATTTTAATCTGTTTTAGCCGCCTCTAGCGATAAGAAAGGCTTCAGCGACAGAGCCTAAAGCCAAGACAGGAAAGAAAGTCAATGCACCCATAATCAAAATCACACCTGCGGTAACACTGGTAAAGAGAACTGTGTCAGTTCGCAATGTGCCTGTAGTCATGGCAATAGTCTGCTTGCGAGACATCCCATCAGCTAATAAAAGCAAGGCAATAATCGGCACATAGCGACCGCCTAGCAAACTAACAGAAGCACTAAGATTCCACCAGAGCGTGTTATCACCTAATCCTTCAAAGCCAGAGCCATTGTTGGCTGCTGCCGATGCGTATTCATAAACAACTTGCGAGAGTCCATGAAATCCTGAATTACTAATTCCAGCTAACTGATCAGGAAACGCTAAGGCGATCGCACTAGGAATCAGAATAAAAATTGGATGGATTAACAAAATCAAAAAACTAGTCAACACTACTTCATTCTTTTCGATCTTGCGTCCTAGAAATTCGGGAGTCCGACCAACCATTAGCCCCGTCACAAATACTGCCAAAATTGAATAGACAAATAAGTAAGCTGTGCCTGTGCCTTGACCACCCCAAATAATTTGCAGAAAAAGATTGGACAAGGTGATAAAGCCGCCGCTTGGCATCAGGGAATCATGCATGGAGTTAACCGCACCTGTCATTGTTCCTGTCGTGGTGACGGCAAACAAAGCTGACTGCGCCCAACCAAAGCGAACTTCTTTTCCTTCAAAATTAGGACTCTGCAAACCTAGTAAGTTATTTACAAGAGGATTACCTTGATATTCGCCAATACCGACAACAACAATGAACGAGACAAAAAGAATGAACACCATCCCAAAGAGCAGCCAAGCTTGTTTGCGACTATTAGCGATCACACCATAGGTATGGATCAGTGCTGTCGGAATCGAAATCATCGTCAGAATCTGAATCAGATTTGTAAAGCCGTTCGGATTCTCAAAGGGATGTGCGGAGTTAATCGCAAAGAATCCACCGCCATTTTCACCTAGTTGCTTGATAATCTCGTAATGAGCAACGGGTCCAATTGCGATCGCTTGACTGATATTTGGGTCTTCTAAAGTCGGGACAACTACGGGAGCCGCTAAGGTCTCGGGAACCCCTGCTGCCATCAAAGCGATCGCACCAATAATACTAATCGGCAGCAAAATTCTCGTAATGGCAAGGGTTAAATCTACATAGAAATTACCAAGCGATCGCCCAGTTAAACCACGAATAAAAGCGATCCCCACCGCCAGCCCAGTCGCTGCGGAGGTGAACATCAAAAAAGCAATCCCAAACATCTGTGAGGAATAACTTAGCATAGTTTCACCAGAGTAATGCTGTTGATTAGTATTCGTGATAAATGAAATCGTGGTATGCAGCGCCAAATCCCAACTAGGAGCACTCAGCCCTGTTGTATTTAGAGGTAACGCACCCTGAAATGTAAGCAGTAAAAATACAATTACTGCCATCGCCAAATTACTGAGCAAAATGGCACGAGCATATTGCCAGCCTGTCATTTGTGCTTTGGATTGCACGCCACTAAGATTAAAAATCAAACTCTCGATTGGGTTTAAAATCCGATCAAGTATTGTTTTTTGTCCTAAGTAAACCCGTGCAATGTAGCCACCAAAGATCGGCGCGATCGCGACAATCAGCACCAGCGTTATTCCAATTTGAATCCATCCTTGTAGCATGGTGAAAGTTCTTCTCTTAATGTCGGTGAAGTGTCGAGAATCTGCTCCTAGTCACAAATCATCTAACACTTCTCAATGCTTGACAAGGTATAACTTTGTGTTTAGAGAGTTCGCTCCTACGTGCATCTAGGTTCTCAGCCTAGTTAAGATTTCCCCGTTTAGTCAGCGTTTAGAATGTGTTTAGTTTGCGATCGCAATCTGCTGTAAATAATGAATCCATGACAAATTGGTACAAAAACTCCAGTCAAAAAGTAAACTAAACTCTCAAGTAATATAGTTTTTTTGTATGAGCCAGCCAACAGCCCCCCAACCTTGGAGTCAGCGTTTCGAGACAGCGCTGCATCCTGCGATCGCAAAATTTAATGCCAGTATTAGTTTTGACATTAATTTAATTGAATATGACATCACAGGATCGCAGGCGCATTCGCGCATGTTGGCGAAAGTGGGGATCATTAGTGCCGAAGAAGGGGAGATACTAGTCAATGGTTTAGAGCAGATCCGCCAAGAATTTCGCGCTGGAGATTTTAACCCCGGGGTTGACGCTGAAGATGTACATTTTGCGGTGGAGCGCCGCCTGACTGAGTTAATTGGTGATGTCGGCAAAAAAGTGCATACAGCGCGATCACGTAATGATCAAGTTGCAACCGATGTGCGTTTGTACTTGCGTGACCAGATTCGCAAGATCCAGACTGATTTGCGGACTTGGCAGCAAACTCTCGTTACAAAAGCCGATCAACATGTCGAGACTTTTATCCCTGGTTATACGCATCTACAACGCGCCCAGCCGATTAGCCTCGCCCATCATCTCCTTGCTTATTTTGAGATGGCGCAGCGCGACTGGACAAGGCTTGATGAAATTTATCAAAGGGTCAATGTTTGTCCGCTTGGTTCAGGTGCCTTGGCAGGTACGCCGCACCCAATTGACCGTCATTACACCGCCGAATTGTTGGATTTTGGTTCAGTTGGTCGCAATAGCCTTGATGGTGTGTCCGATCGCGACTTTGCCGTAGAGTTTCTTTGCGCGGCAAGTTTGATCATGGTGCATCTCAGCCGCCTTTCGGAAGAAGTAATTTTGTGGTCATCGCAAGAATTTAGCTTTGTAAAACTAAGCGATCGTGTTAGCACTGGCTCTAGCATCATGCCCCAAAAGAAAAATCCCGATGTTCCCGAATTGGTACGCGGCAAAACTGGTCGCGTGTTTGGACATTTGCAAGGTTTGCTGACAATCATCAAAGGATTACCTCTGGCTTATAACAAGGATATGCAAGAGGATAAAGAAGGAATCTTTGATGCTGTCGTAACCGTTCGCGCTTGCTTAGAAGCGATGACTATTCTCGTTGACGAAGGGATTGAATTTCAGCCGAAACGTTTGGCGGAAGCTGTGGCTGAAGACTTCTCTAATGCTACCGATGTTGCTGATTATCTTGCATCTAAAGGAGTTCCTTTCCGTGAAGCCTATCAACTGGTTGGGAAGTTAGTAAAAACCTGTACTAGTGAAGGGATTTTGCTCAAAGATCTATCCGTGGAACGTTGGAAGACTTTCCATCCTCAGTTTGAGGCAGATATTGTAAATGCGATCGCACCCGCTCAAGTCGTCAAGGTTCGCAATAGTTACGGCGGTACTGGCGTTGACCAAGTTCGCAGTCAATTAGAATCCGCGAAAAAACTAATTGTGTAAAAAAGATAGGTTGGCGCAAAGCGTCAACCTATCTTTTTTACGCGATCGCAAGCTAAGGATTATCAAGTTTTGCGATAGCATAGGTTTTAGTTGAATTTGCTAAATTTCCGATTTTCTATGCCCAAGCTATCAAACCCGCCAGATCCTAACGATCCCGAATATCAAAATCTTGAACGCAGCGTTAACTTTTATTTGCACCTCGCCATTTATTCGGCTTGCATGACTTGCATGTGGTTTATCCAGTCAATTACTGAAAAAGTCTGGATCTGGTCAATTTGGCTAGCCGTCATTTGGGGTGTAATTGTCACCACACATAGTATCTGGGTACTTATTCAAGACAGACAAACCCAAAAAAACTAGAATTTGAAAAATGGGGCAAAACTAGGCTGGTTAATTGTTCCTCAAGAGAAAACTATTTTGACGTTTATTTGCGATCGCTTTAATAGCCATCGAGGAACTGATATTTTGCCAACTCTAGATATTCTTAACGATTGGCAAATATCAGTTCAAAATGTGTTCGATTTACTTAAGTTTTAGTTTTGTGCTATTGCGTTAACCTTGATTAATCAGCCAAATTACCAAGTAACAAACCGATGAGTACTTCAGAACGTATCGAAAAATTGGCAGCCACGATCGCAGAAGAAGTTTATATTGACATTGCTAAGTGGCATTTGTACTTAAATGACGCGCATTTGCATCGCCCCCTTGCCGAAAAGTTCTATGCATTATTACCAAATCGAATTACATCAGCAGATGTCGCAAAAGTATTGAATGGAACAATGATTGCGATCGGTGGTGGAAAGCACGAAATCCCACTCAGCGACTTAATCCCCAATTCTTGTCAGAATCGATTATTGAGCATTCTCGAAGAGTTTGAGTATTAAGTACCCAAAAAGCTGTGGCGCACGCGCAGCGTGCGCCACAGCTTTTTGGGTTTTGTATTTAAGGATGTCCACCTACTTAACAAAGTTTTTTTGTAAAAAAGATCTAGGCTAGCATCGCATCAAGCTTGCCCTTAGCCTCTAGATTATGAATGGCATCACAGCCACCAACATGTTGATCATTAATAAAAATCTGTGGGACAGAACGCTTACCATCTGAACCTCTATCCACCATTGCCGATCGCGCGGCTTCGTCCCCATCAATCACGTATTCGGTATATTCTACGCTTTTGCGATCAAGCAAATGTTTTGCCCTTATACAAAAAGGACACATACGCCATGTATAAATCTCAACCTTTGCCATAACGATTTCCTGAATTTATTTAACTTACAGCAAACTAAGAACAAAACTATTACTAGATTTTTCATTAAAACACCGTTTTGTGAGGCTTTGATGAAAATCTGGGCTTGACCTGTTCTCAATTTGCTGTGAGTTATTTTAACAAATCTTAACCGCTAACAAGTAGGCAAAGATAATTTAACTAAAAGCCCCAAAAGCTGTAGCGCACGCGCAGCGTGCGCTACAGCTTTTGGATTTTATATGCATAAATCATAGGGAGCGCGAACTTTGCGCTCTACTTTGCTTGTAGCTAAGGACTAGCTTGAGATGGTGTAGGCGAAACACTAGGAGAAATATTCGGAGAAAGTTTTGGATCGGGAGTCGGTGCTGGGGAGGCTACTGGATCAGGCAGAATTGGGATCTTAGAAATAACTTCTTCAGGATGACTAGGCGGAATCCCTTCACTGACAATAATATCCTCGATCACAGCTTTGACAATAGGAGCTGCCACAGTCGAGCCAAACGCGTCATCTCCAACAGGTTCATCAATTACCGCTAACACCACATAACGAGGTTCTTTGGATGGAAAAATACCAACAAAACTGGTGATTTTGGCATTGCCATAGCCTCCGCCAGTAGATAAAGCTTTTTGAGCAGTACCAGTTTTACCAGCAATTCGATAACCTGGAATCCGAGCAGGTAAACCTGTACCTTTCTCCACAACATTAGTCATCATTTCCACAACTCGCTGGGCAGTCGCTGGAGAAATTATCTGTCGAGGCGTTGCTAATTTTGGTTGATAATATTCTTCGCCTTCTTCATTGATCAACCCCTTAACTACATGGGGCGTGAGTAACTTGCCGCCACTGGCGAGAATGCCCTGCAATTGCACCATCTGAATTGGAGTGAGCGAAAAACCCTGCCCAAAAGATGCTGTTGCTGGCTCGATTACATACTCAATAAACTGCTCTTGAGGCTTAAGGGTACTGGGTGTTTCCGCAGGAAGATCGATTCCAGAGATATCGCCCAATCCAATCCTTTCTAGCCAACCGTAATAAACCGATGGTTTCATGCGTTGGACTATATGCACCATGCCAACATTGCTTGATCGCTCTAGTATTTGGCTAATGCTGAGGGGACCAACTGCGCCAACTTGTTCGTAGTCAAAGTTTGCTACGGGCCAACCGCCAATGGTCAACGCTCCTTCATCATTAAATACTGTATCGGGCTGAATTGCGCCTGCTTCGAGGGCGATCGCCACATTGAGTGGTTTAAAAGTAGAACCTGGTTCGTAAAGATCGGAAACTGCCCAGTTTTTGAATAGTTTGACATCGGCCTCGTAGTAACGATTGGGGTCATAGGTTGGCTCAGTTACCAGTGATAGCAGTCCACCATCTCTGGCATCCATGACGATCACTGAACCACGCTTAGCGCCAAACTTGACCATCTGTTGCTTCAGGATTTGTCTTGCAGTACGTTGAATTCGCGAATCAATCGTCATTTGCAAGCTAGTGCGATCGCTTTGGATCATTCCCGCAGGAATACGATTGGAAATTAACTTTCCCGATCCATCTCGAGGTACTTCTGACGCTTGATCGGTACGCACTAACAATTTTTCTTGACTAAGTTCGATTCCTGCTTGACCACGATGATCGACATTTACATAGCCCAGTACTTCGGCGGCAAGCTCTTGCTGTGGATAAAGTCGATGACGCTGCTGAATTAGCTCTAACCCATCTAGTCGTAAATTATAAATGAGATCGGCATTTTCCTCTGACAGCCAATACTCCACTTGTATGGAAGTAGTATCACGAGTTAAGACACTGAGTAGTTTATCGGCTGGTCGTCTCAGGATTGGCGCAAGTTTGGCGGCAATTTCTTCAGCAGGGGATTCTTTTTGATCATCCTTAGATTTTTTGAAAAGCTGGGGATAAGCAAATAAAGTATAAACAGGACGATCTAGGGCTAAAACAATACCTTTGCGATCAGTAATTGTGCGACGGGGAATAAATGGGCGCAGCGTAAACATTTGCTGCCTTCGCGCCCTGTCGAGCAAGTCAGATGAGGTGACAACCTGAAGATAAACTAAGCGCACAACTAGTACCACCATTGACAAAGCCAAAATCATCCAAATCAGCACAGATCGGCGTTTGAATAAATTGATAGTTGCGAGATCTCTGGGTGGAGAAGAGGGAGTCATGGGGATTTTTAGCTGAGATCTTGACAAAGTTGGCGGAAGCGATCGCCGCGTTGCTCAAAGTTAGCAAACTGGTCAAAGCTAGCACATGCAGGCGAGAATAGCACAGTTGGCAAAGGCTGACTAGGGTGATTATGAGCGCGGCTATGGGCTATATGAGCTGCTTGTTTGACGGCGGATTCGAGGGTTCCTACAATTTCGTAGTTTTTAAATCCTACATCCTTGAGCATTTCGGCAAACAATGTTGCCGCCTCACCAATTAATAATACTGCGATCGCCCTTTGATGAATTTGCTCTAGCCATGCTTTAGCGTCACCCTGCTTAGGTTCACCGCCTGCAATTAAGATTACAGGCGTTTTTACCGCCCTCAGTCCCACCTCGGCGGCATCATAATTAGTAGCCTTGCTGTCATTTATAAAGGCAGTACCTTCATAAAGACAAATATGTTCAAGGCGATGAGGTACACCTTGAAAATGCGAGATGGCGAGATCAATATGCTGAGAGTCAATCCCTGCTAACTTTGCCGCCGCTACTGCCATCAATAAATTCTGGCGATTATGCTTTCCTAAAAGCTGCCAATGTGAAATCTCGAAAACTGGCTCACCACAAAACTTTACCCAACCCTTCTCAATGCAAGCTCCATCGGCGATCGCTTCCACCACCGCATCATCAATTCCTGTCCAGATTGCTTTGGGCCACATGGCTGCCCCAAAATTGACTAAGTATGGATCATTACCATTGAGGACGATATGGACAGACGGATTGATTAAACTTGCCTTGATATCGCGATAGGTCTCAAGGGTATAGTGGCGGTTAAGATGATCAGGGGTAAGGGTCGTCCAGATCCCAATTTGGGGCTTAACAGTTTGCATAGATTCAATCTGATAACTGCTTAGCTCCGCAATAATCCAGTCTGGTTGGATTTGTTTCTGTAATACTTGTAAAGCAATTTCGCAAGCTGGAAAGCCAATATTGCCACATGCGATCGCATTCAATCCTGCCGTTTGAAAAATCGCCGCCGTCAATGATGTAACCGTAGTTTTGCCATTAGTTCCTGTGATACCCACCCAAGGAATATGCTTGAGATATTGCCAAGCAAGTTCGATCTCGCCGATCGTATCAATATTTAGCGATCGCGCTTGTGCAACTTCTTGCCGATCCCAAGGTACGCCCGGACTAACTACCACAAGATCTACGCTTTGCCCCGCTTCAATTAATTTGGCAAAATCAGGAAATCCCCCAAGTTCAACGGTAATTCCTTCCGATTCTAAAGCTTGTTTACGTTGCTCCAGATTGGGATTGGCATTACTATCACTCACGGTCACTTGCCAACCGTCAGCTTTGAGAAGTTTTGCCGCAGAAATTCCAGACTGTCCCAGTCCCAGTACATACGCTTGATGCATTG
>CASBRC010000263.1 GCA_949128015.1 Synechococcales cyanobacterium PMM_0003 | reverse complement strand
CTGCAATATCCAGCAAAGGAGCGCGTAATTTTTATACTGAATGCAAAGTTGAAGAGATTCGCTTACAAATTGCTAAAGAGCAGAGCAGTCCATCTAAAGGTCTATCTAAACTGAAGAACTTAGATGATGTTGATAAAAATCATCCCACATATCAAGACTTAGTTAATCGCATTGAAATCATCTTAGCGTCCGAAGAAGTTGAGAGATATTTACAAAATAAACAGTATGACGAAGCTGTTAATCGTGCCATTTCTTCAGGTAAGCTAGAGGTTCGAGAAAGGTTAGCTGAAATATTTATGGGAGCTTTACAAGCTGCCCAAGCCGACGGTGGCGGTAATCCTTGGGAAACGGCGCAAATAGCAGGATGGATCAGACGATTAGTACCTCACTTGCTATGAGGTCACAATACAAATAATTAAACTGCTAAAATTTAGAAGAAATACAATGAATAAAATGCAATGACAGCAACAATTACAAATCGGATTGAGATTACTTCAGGAACCTGTGGCGGCAAACCTCGTATTGCTGGACATCGGATTACAGTTCAAAATATTGTCATTTGCTACGAAAGAATGGGGATGTCTCCCGATGAAATTATTTATCACTATCCCAGCATTAATTTGGCTGATGTTCATGCTGCCCTAGCTTACTATTACGATCATGTTGCCGAAATTAGACAAGACATCGAACAGGACGAAATCTTTGCTAAAGAAATGAAATCTAAACATCCTTCTTTAGTGCAGCAAAAACTAAAACTTAACCATGTCTAGAGAAATTAAATTTCATTTAGATGAAAATGTAAGCAATGCGATCGCTAATGGACTGCGTATTCGAGGCATTGATGTCACAACAACACCAGAACAAAAACTAATTTCTGCCACTGATGAAGCTCAACTTGAATTTGCTATGTCTCAAGAAAGAGCAATTTTTACACAAGACATAGATTTTTTAAGAATTAATCAACAAGGCATCCAGCATTCAGGAATTATTTATTGCCCTCAACAAACTAAATCCATTGGACAAATTATCCAAGGAATCGTTTTAATTTGGGAATTGTTAACATCCGAAGAAATGATTGATCATATGGAGTATTTATAAAATCATTAATCAGAAATTTTTATGGAACGTAACCCTTACGGTATTTTAGGCTTAACACCTGCGTCATCCAAAGCTGAAATTACCAAAGCAATGGCTGTGGCGATGAAGCAAAAGGCTTATCCCATTGATGAGATTGCCAAAGCGCAAAAAGCTCTCATGAAGCCAGAGGAGCGATTAGCCGCCGATTTTCTACGCCCAATCTTACCTGAATTACAAAGATTTCAGCGATCAGATTTATCATCTTTAAGCGAAGAACTGCCAAAGTTGCTAATGTTGACAGAGTTTGATAGCTTAGGGGACGCAATTAAGGCTAGTCAGAATGTCTCTGAACTCGATCTGCAAATTGGTAGAAAATTAGCAGATTCACTTATTTTAGATTTTGAGGAATAGATAATGACTAACTCTAATACCTTCACTATTAAGGAAGAGCAGCGCGATCTGATCATAAAAACTATCAGCAGTTTGCAAAAAAAAGAAGCCCAATTACAGCAAAATATTCGTGTTCAGAACAATGAGACCGAAGCAGAAAATGCTACTTTTTTCTTAGAATTATTAGAAGTTGTTGATACTTTAGACAACCTTGTTAACTCCTTAAAAAATAATCCCGAAGTATTACCAGAAAGCTATCAACGTCTACCTCGTGCAATAAGTTTTGTTCAAAGCAAGCTCTTAACAACGCTACAAAAGCGTGATGTTAATGCGATCGCGATTCTCGAAAATACACCTGTCGATCTAAATTCTTGCCGAATCATTGAATCTGAAGTTCGTGATGATCTACCAGAGCGATCGCCTATACAAGTCCTCAAAACTGGATACAAGCAGCGTGATAAAATTTTAAGGTGTGCGGAAGTTATTGTCGCCAAATCAAGCAAAACCCAGATAGTTAAACCCAATAATTAAAAATCATGAGCAAATCACCATTAGACGCTTTCTTTATTGGTAGAGCCACTGCTGAGGCTGTAATCGATCGCATTGAAGAAACCGTAACCGATGCTCTTAGTGCTTTAGGTAAATTTGATGCTGAACAACGCGAACATATTCGTACCCTTGTTGAAACAATCTTAGAAAAAGCCGAGCAGCAAAAGGGAACTGTCACCACCGATGATGGCGATATTGAGCCTGATGAGTTACAGGAAACTATTGATAATCTCCGCGCCGAAATTGCTCATCTGAAATCTGAATTACAGCAATACCGCGATCAATAACAAAAAAACAGAGCGCTTTGCACTCTGTTTTTTATCAAAGCCTCGCAACGCGAGGCTTTGATTTTTTTTAACGATTTGTTGGTAACAAAGGTGATGCTTTCGGTGAAGGACGAGGAGTAGGACTAGCATTAGTCGGTGAAAGACTAGGATCGGGACTAGGAGAAACTTTCGGTGAAGCACTGGGTGAAGTTATAACCGTCGGCTTAACTTGGACTGGCTCAACCTTTTTCTTTTCTCCCAAAATGCTAGGACTGCCATCATCGAAGACTCCCGCAATACAAGAGATCATCAAAGTCGCCAATGTGCCAACAAATAAAGCTTTCCAGCCTAGATCAGAAATATCTCGGCGGCGCGATGGGATCAAGGCAATCGTGCCACCCACAAAAATCCCAACAGAGGCTAAGTGAGCAAAACCTGACAACGCATAGCTAACAATGATCACTGTGCGATCGCTAATTAGCCCATCTTTAGAAGCTTGAGCCAAAGCCTGATAGGGCGGGATCGCGGTCTCTAGTAAGCGCCGACCAATAATTACTGAAGCCGTCCAAGAATCATCTAGTGATACACCCGTCATCAAAGTCAAAGGATAAAACAACGCCCCTTGAATATTGGGTAGATTAACTACTTTAAAAATATCGCTGATAGTTGCAAGCCAGTTAAAAATTTGATTGATGAGATCAACTAAACCGACGATTAAGATCAAAATAGCGGCGATCGAAGCTGCCATTTTCAAGCCATCCAAAGCGCCAATAATTGTGGCATCCATGGGACTCATCCGCTTCATCGTCTCCCCACCAGCATTTTCGAGTTCACGATCCTCATCAGGCTTAGCAGATTTATCTTCTTTAGGAATCCCCCCCATCGTCAAAGGCACACCCGTCTCAGGCACAAGTATTTTTGACAAAACAAAACAAGCAGGGATCGCAATAATCGAGGCTGAAACCAAGTGACCCAGAATATTCGGAAAAACTGGGCGCAAGAAACTAACATAAATTGCTAAAGTCGAAGAAGCCGCCGTCCCAAAACAGCAGGCCAAAATCGCGCATAGTTCACTCCGAGTCATCTTTGCTAGATAGGGCTTGACCACGATCGCGGCTTCAATACCAACAAAAATATTTGCTGCACCACTGAGAGCCTCAGCACCACTCAAACGCATCGTCCAGAAAAACAACTTGGCAAACACATCCACGACTTTCTGGATAATGCCTAGGTTTTCTAGCAACGCCATAAACCCTGAGAAGAAAATTACCGCAGGCAAGGCTCGAAAGGCAAATACATAGGACAACCGATTTGTCGTGCAATAATTCGCCGCCGCATTAGCCACACTAGTCAAATCATCCAATAACACTTGCCCTGGAGGACAAGTACCATCGGGTCTTAGCGGCAACAACACAGAAGGTTCTTGACCTGTCGGTGGCACAAGTAAACGCCCAAAAACAAATCTAGCTCCAGTATCCGCCGACGCAAAAATACCATCCAGCAATTCACTAAACCATCGTAAACCTTCTCTAGTTTGGGGCTGCTGAAAAACTAGATAGCCAAGTACTAACTGCAAGCCAATCCCCCAAATAATGACGCGCCAAGGAATGACTCGGCGATCTTCGGAGAAAATCCAAGCCACAAAGCACAAGCCAAAAATGCCAAAGAAAGAAACAAAATTCAGGTAGGTCATGGGCGTTTGAGGGTGAGATTAGTCAACATAGATAGCAACATCAAAAAAGCAGCCAAAAGCAAATCAAAAAGTAAATTAGTTTTACAGTTGCAAAACCTAATCAAAATGTTACGATGATAAATGCTTTAAACCATGTCATTTCGCTAAAAGGAATAAACTGTGGCAAATATCAAGTCCGCCAAGAAGCGCATTCAGATCGCTGAGCGTAACCGTCTGCATAATAAATCATATAAGTCAGCCGTCAAGACTTTAATGAAAAGCTATTTAGAAGCAGTTGATGCTTATAAGGCAAACCCAACACCAGAAGCTCTAACAGCAATTAACGAAAAGCAGTCCTTGGCTTATAGCAAGATCGATCGCGCTGTCAAACGTGGAGTTCTCCATGGCAACACAGGTGCACGTCGCAAATCTAAGCTTGCCGTAGCCCTCAAAAAAGTTACTGTGACAAACTAGCGAGATTTATATCTAGTGGTAATTTAACGTTTTCCGAACATTAGCAACTAAAAGTGCTTAGGTAGCCTGTAGTACTGGGGGATTAATTCACCTTTGCTATAATTTAGTTCGGATCGCGACTTCGGATTAGTTATTCGGATTAGTTACTTTAGGCTTGCGGTCTTACAGCATTTTGTAGGCGACCCAAATAATCGGGCAGGTTGCAGAATAATCGCTTTTCCCTACAGTTTCTTACTTCTGCGATCTTGAGGTCTTCTCAACCTGCCCATCTTATAAGCTCAATGACTGTGAGCTAAATCTAGATGTCTACACCCGATAAAGACAAATTCTTTAATCCAAATTCTAGATTTAGAGGCGAATTTACACCTCAAAATTTAGCTTTTGATGCAAACCTGCAAGAGTTCACTAATCGGATCTCGATTATCTGCGCCTTAGAAACTGGTGGTAGGATTTCGCCAAACGAAGCTTATCAGCAGATCAAAGAACTCTGGGAAAAGTTAGACGAGTCCAAACAAAATCTTTTGGGCGACGACTAAATTTATTAAAAAATGATGTCTCAGACTCGCTCATCAACTTTCTTCCCCCTCTACCATAGGTATAAATTCTCGAAAAGATTGTTTACAATCTTTAACAAAGGTTTATACTATAAATAATTAACTTCATTTTGCTGATTTCTCCACATTGCATGACTATCCAAAGCAATCTAATCTTTGGAAGCTGAGGTTTTCATAGAAAAGCTCATAGAAAGGCTCTTTTTAAACCGCTTAAAATTTAGGGCAGAGATGTCCTTCGGCTTTGTTAGTGATTGTTTATCCCGTGCGATTGGCAGAATAGGCGAACTGTTCGTAGAACAAATTTGCTGCAAATCTTAGGATCCATCCATGCCCTCATCTTTTCTTTCTCTCGGTATTTCTGAAGCACGAGTTGCTAAGCTCGAATCAATTGGCTTTACAGAGCCTACAGCTATTCAAGAACAAGCAATTCCTCAACTGCTCGCAGGAGCAGACGTACTCGGTCAAGCGCAGACTGGTACTGGTAAGACGGCTGCTTTTGCCTTACCAATTCTAGAGCGTTTGGATTTGACCAACGACACTTTACAAGCGTTGATCTTGACTCCTACTCGCGAATTAGCGATTCAAGTGGGACAAGCTTTGCGTAGCTTTAATACTAAGCCAGGTGCGAAAATTCTCACTGTATATGGTGGATCGGATATCGCCCGCCAAATGGTGCAATTGGATCGCGGAGTTCATGTTGTTGTCGGTACACCTGGTCGAGTAATCGACTTGATGGAACGCGGCAAGCTGAAGCTAGAGAGCCTTGCTTGGTTTGTCCTTGATGAAGCCGATGAAATGCTCAATATGGGCTTCATTCAAGATGTAGAGAGGATTTTGGTAACCACTCCTTCTACCAAGCAAAGTACTTTCTTCTCGGCAACTATGCCTCCTGCGGTAAAGCGCTTGGTGAAGAACTTCTTGAAGGCTCCTGTAACTGTTAAGGTCGAGTCTCAGGATTCTACACCTACCCGTATTGACCAACAGATTTATCTGGTTCCTTATCACCTCAGTAAGGAAGAAGCTTTGTTGCCAATTCTGGAGTATGAAGCTCCAACTTCGGCAATCATCTTTGTACGTACTAAAGACTCGGCTAGTAGACTGACTGAGATTCTGCAATCTTGCGGTCATAGTGTCGATGAGTATCACGGTAACCTTTCGCAGTCTCAACGCGAAAATCTATTACGCCGTTTCCGCAACCAACAAGTACGTTGGGTTGTGGCAACTGACATTGCGGCGCGTGGTTTGGATATCGACGGTTTGACCCATGTATTTAACCTTGATATTCCTGACGATCCTGAGCGCTATGTTCACCGTATTGGACGGACTGGACGTGCTGGTAAAAAGGGTATTGCGATTACCTTAATCTCTGGAAAAGAGCGCTACAAGTTGCGTCAGTTGGAGCAACAAGTCGGTATGCCTTTGCCTCCTTTACCTTTGCCTAATGTCGCCCAGATTCAAGAGCGCCGCATTGGTCGCTTTACTGAACAAATCTTGGAAGCATTGACTGGTGAACGTTTGGCTTCGTTCTTGCCTTTGGTATCGCAATTGGTTGAGGATTACGACCCTCAAGCGATCGCAGCCGCAGCATTGCAACTTGCTTATACTCAACTGCAATCCGATAAAGCCGAGCAAGCCGCTTTGCAAGTTTTGGCGAAGCAACCTCATAGTCCAAATGGTGGACGTGATCGCGGTGATCGCGGCGACGGCGGTGGTTCTTACAACAGTGGTAGACCAATCAAGCGCGGTCAAGGTGGTAGTCGTGATGGCGGTGGTCGCTCTGGTGGCGGCGGTCGTGATGGCGGATATGATTCTCGTCGTCCTACTCGCGCTGGCGATCGCGATCGTTCTTCGGCTCCAGTTAAGTACTAGAAATCAATTAAAAGCTTTGCCTCGCAAAGCTTTTAATTGGGAACTAACTCACCCGATCGCTTGATGTCTCTAATCTAGAACTCAAGAGATAATCATAAATAAGTAATCGCAGCCCAAGTCATTTGCAGAAAGTTCCATAAAGTGGAATTCTCGCAAATGGCTTGGGCTAAATATTTTAATGGTCATATCGAGATCATGCAGTCCTTAGCAACCTTTTCTAGCCTTGATACTCACCTTCGCAAAAATCTGACTGCGGTTTTTTGGGCTGGTCTATTTTTCTGGTCAAGTATGGCATCTCAGTTGCCAACTTTGCCTTTATACATTCGGACTTTAACGCAGTCTTTTGACCAAATCGGGATCATCATGGGTTCCTTTGCGATCGGTTTGCTGGTTTTTCGTTCCTATTTGGGGAGACTTTCCGATCGCAAAGGTAGACGCTACACGATGAGAATTGGTTTGATTGTAGCGGCTATAGTTCCGTTATGTTATGCAGCATTACCATCGATCCCTTTATTAATGCTATTTAGAGCAATTCATGGGATTAGTATCGCGGCTTTTGCCTCAAGTTATAGCGCTCTAGTTTCTGACCTTGCTCCCATTGAGAAGCGTGGTGAAGTGATTGGCTATATGAGCTTAGTCAATCCTTTAGGTTTAGCTTTTGG
>CASBRC010000262.1 GCA_949128015.1 Synechococcales cyanobacterium PMM_0003 | reverse complement strand
GGGGGTTGCGTTGCACCGCGCTGACATGAATCCCGCCTTTATGGGCAAAGGCGGAAGCACCGACAAAAGGGGCGTGGTCGTCGGGCGCAAGGTTGACAATTTCGCTGACTTGACGCGAGACTTCGGTGAGTTGGACGAGTTTTTCAGATGCAATGCAGTCATAGCCCATTTTGAGTTGCAAATTGGGAATCACCGTGCAGAGGTTGGCATTACCGCAGCGCTCGCCATAGCCATTGATTGTGCCTTGTACCATCGTCGCGCCATGCTGGACGGCGGCGATCGCATTAGCAACTGCTAAGCCAGCATCGTTATGGGTATGAATGCCTATTTGTGGCGAATTACTTCCCCATTGACGCAGCGAGTCGTAGACAATTTCTGTAATTTTACTAACTTCATCGGGCAATGTGCCGCCATTGGTGTCGCAAAGGACAAACCATTCGGCTCCCGCATCAAAGGCGGCTTTTAGGGTTTGCAGGGCGTAGTCGGGATTGTTTTTGTAACCATCAAACCAATGTTCGGCATCATAGCTAACTTTGCGATCGCAACTTTTGAGATATGCGATCGTATCGCCGATCATCGCCAGATTTTCAGCTAAAGTAGTCCGCAATCCTTCGATCACATGCAGATCCCAAGATTTGCCAAAAATGGTGATCCATTTAGTTTTAGCTTCAAGAATTGGTACAAGCATCGGATCATTCTCAGCTTTAAGCCCTGCGCGTCTAGTCGAACAAAAAACTACCAGTTCCGCATTACTAAGCGGTTGGGCTTGCATTCGTCGAAAAAATTCGCCATCCTTAGGATTTGCACCCGCCCAACCGCCTTCGATAAAAGCGACTCCCATCTGATCGAGGCGTTCGGCAATTCGCAGTTTATCTTCCACTGACAGTGACAACCCTTCGCGCTGAGTGCCATCGCGAAGGGTTGTATCGTAAATCAAGATGCTCTGATTTCCCATTTTTAAAATTTTTGTTTTTAATTAAAGTACGCCGTTGGCGTACTTTAATTATTTATTTACCCATAGCCTTGACTAAGAAAATGCCGCCAAAGTACAAAACAGAAACCGCACCCGCTAATAAGCTTTGAGTCATCGGATCGGTCGATGGCGTTAGCACTGCGCCGAGAATAACCGCACCCAAAACAACATAGCGCCAACCCGCCAGCATTCTGGCGGAGTTGACAATGCCTGTCATTGCTAACAAGGCTTGAATTACGGGAATCTGAAATGCTAAGCCAGTACTAAATAACAGCAAAAGTACAAACTCAAAATAGCGATCGATTGACCAAAACTGCTCAACGACATCGCCTCCATAACTAATAAAGAAATTGAGGGCGGCGGGGATCAGTAATTCATAGGCAAACACAATGCCAAGGACAAACAAAATACTAGAGCCAAAGACAATTGGCGCGACCACACGTTTTTCTTTGCGGGTTAGCCCGGGCAAGATAAAACTCACAATCTGGTACAAGATCGCAGGGCTAGCGACCAGTAAGCCACTGTAGCCAGCAACTTTGATTGATACAAAAAAGTATTCCCCAGGTGCAAGCTGTAAAAATTTCACCCCTTGAGCAGGAATTTCCAAGATGGCTACAATTTTATTAACTAAGGCAAAGCAGCCGATCACGCCCGCGAATACCGCTATCAAGGCGTAAAGAATACGCGATCGAAACTCTTCAAGATGGTCGAATAGCGACATCTCGACATCATCGATTGCTTCGATCTCGTCATCGTCAACTGGTGGATCGGTTGGTGGATCGACTGGTGGATCGATAATTGCGATCGCGGATTCATTTACATCCTCAACGGCTTGCTCATCCGAAAAGTCCTTTGGTTGCTCTGCTTCACTGACCGTATCTAGCATGGTGTCGTTACTAAAATCTACTTGTCGATTGCTTAACCCGATTGCTTAACAAATCTATCAAATAATCGAAGCATATCGCTACTATAGCAAGTCCTGAGAATATGGAGTATGGATGACGTTGTAAAACAAGGGGCTTAAGTCCCTTGTCTGTAACTGATTAACAAGGTATATACAAAAATCTCAGCAGGGTTTTTGTGTCTTATTTTTTGCCGTGAGCAAAAAATAAATTGATCTATATGAACTTTCTGACATTTAGCTGTGTTTAAGCAATAAGAATGTAAGATTTAACGATAGGGTTAGCGAAATGTTTCATGTTGAAATTTACTATGTAAAGTTTCAAGGTAAATAAATGGCTTCATTAAAAGTTTTAGGTTTGCTTGCGATCGCAAGCACTATATTTTCCTTAAGTGCTAACTATGCGAATGCTCAAGTGGCAATTGGCGGCGGTCAGTCTAACGCCCTATCGCCAGCCCATCAGATGTTATTAGACATGCAACAAAGTAATGCCCCTGCTGTTGGTGGCGGTAGTATGCAGTTGTTGAGATTTACGGATAAAAATGTTTCGTTTGCGCCTTTAGAAGGGTTAGACCGACTTTTTAATTGGCAGGTTACAGAAGATGATGGCGTGATGACTAACCAGACATTAGGCGATCGCGTTGAGAAATTTAAGCTGAATCAGCGTCAGCAAATAGTTTCTGATAGTCAGATGTTTCAAGCAATTAATCGGATTAAGGGAGCAGCAATAAATTAGAGTACCAAGTGGTATGGCTTCGACTCCGCTCAGCCATCGATGGCTGAGCGGAGCGTTGTAATGAGCCTGCCGAATTATCGAAGCCAGTCTCACAAATATAGCGGTTTTCAAATGACCACCGCACAGAAAAAACAAAAAATGTAGGGGCAATTCATGAATTGCCCCTACATTTTTGTCCCACACCCAACTGAAAACTGCTATAGTTGGTACTTTGTTTTCGTGTTCGCCTCTAAGCAAAAAAAGATGTAGCGCACGCGCAGCGCACGCTACAGCCTTTTATGATTACAATGCTTCGCCACGTCGATAGAGTTCGCGGGCGTAGTCTGTCCATGTGCCTTGTCCCCAATAACGGAAGCAACTGGTTTGGAGTAGGAGATTATAGAGTAGAGCTTGCTGATAGTCCGATCGCAAAGTTACTGAAGGATCTTGCGCTACTAGTGGATCGTATTTTGCATGGAACTTGGCACTGAGTTTATTCATTGGCTCCAATACATTCTCATAGCCACGCACCCAGCTCATGCTATTTGTCCATGACGCGCCGTCCATATGAAATTGATGGTCACTGGATTTGAGTTCGGTAATGGCTTGTTCTACGGCGGCGGTATCCAGATTTTTGCAATTACCCACTTTCGCCCAAACCTTATGCTGCTGGACGGATTGAATAGCTGGATAGTCAAGAGGGCTGACACCTGCGGCTTCGATCATTTCTAGATATTCAGTTCCATTTAAACCGACAACTCCCGAAGTGCCACGACCATTATTTTTTAGTTGATCCCATACCAATGGATAATCGCGGGGAAACTCATTCATCATCACGCCGCCATTCTCACCATCGGCAATTTGCGTAACTAGAGAAGGAATCGAGATATTGCCAATCATCTGCTTTGCGCGACCTTTTGCCTCATGGTAAGGCTGCATTTGGGCAACTAGTTTGGTGTCGGAGCCTTGGGTTTTAATCAGCGCCGTGATACTAATTGATTCGCCATTGGAGTTTGTGGCAACTAAGCGATTGGGCAAGTATTTCTGATCTTGAGTTAGCCCTGAGCCATCGAGTTGTTCTACAGAATGCTCTTGTACCATCAGCCAGCGATATCCGCATTCTTTGAGGGATTTGATATATTCATAGAGCGTGTCGGGATGATTGGGAAGATGCATCTCAGGTGGGGAGAAACCTTTAACACGCTTCAGCGCATCGATGCCAAAGATCGAAGCAAAATGACTTTGCCATGCTTGGATATGTAACTTCACGTCGGGAATCGGTGTTGAGGGAATGACGGCATGACTCCACATTGTGCCGAGCCATTCCACATAGGGCTGATATTTGCGATCGCAAGTTATCCGCTTGAGGTTATCTAAAATGTCATGGCGCTGCATCTGCTGCAAGCCCCAGAGCAAGTTGCCTGAGTAGTCCAGCATAATCCGAGGATTGCTACCCTGCTCGACCAATTGGGGGATGAACTCTCCCATGCGGCTATAGCACCATGCAAATACACCAGCGTTGTGGTTGTCGCCTTCGCCCTGATGTTCAAACATGTTTTGAAGGTTACAG
>CASBRC010000261.1 GCA_949128015.1 Synechococcales cyanobacterium PMM_0003 | reverse complement strand
TTCAATTATTAAGTCAAGTTAAGTGCTGAATAAAACACACCAGAAAATCATAGTAATCGGAGCGGGAATTGGTGGTTTAACCACAGCCGCACTTTTGGCTAAGCGTGGCTATGAAGTAATTGTTTACGATCTTGCCGCGATCGCAGGTGGTTGTGCATCTACTTTTAAACGGCGCGGATTTATTTTTGATGTCGGTGCGACACAGGTGGCGGGATTAGAATCTGGCGGCATTCACGATCGCATTTTTCGCGAGTTAGAAATAGAACTTCCCGAAGCCACATATTGCGATCCCGCTTGTGCAGTGTTTTTGCCAAATGAGCGCGAACCGATCAATGTCTGGCGCGATCGCCTCAAATGGAAAGCAGAACGCCAAAAGCAATTTCCTAATAGCGAACCATTTTGGAATTTTCTGGAAGATTTATTTTGGCGGAGTTGGCGCTTTCAGTCACGCGATCCAATTTTGCCGCCACGCAATGTTTGGGATGCGTGGCAATTGGTTAAGGCTTTACGAATCGATACTTTAGCAACAGTGCCTTATACTTTCTCGACCGTTGGCGATGCTTTGCGTGGTTTTGGATTAGCAAAGGATTTACGATTACGCACTTTCCTTGATTTACAATTAAAACTTTATTCGCAGGTGAATGCGGAAGAGACGGCTTTACTCTATGCTGCGACGGCTCTGGCGGTTTCTCAATCACCTCTGGGATTATTCCATCTCAAGGGTAGTATGCAGGTTTTAAGCGATCGCTTGATTGAGAGCATTAAGCGCGATGGTGGGAAAGTTTTGATGCAACATCAGGTCACGGAGATTAAGGAAAAAAGGGGCGTAAGGGTTATAAATTTGCGATCGCAAGAAATCTTTTGGGATGAAGCGGATCATGTCGTGGCGAATGTGACGGTAAATAATTTTGTGCAGCTTTTAGGCGATGAAGCACCAAAAGGATATTCAAAACGTGTTGTCAATCTTAAACCTGCTTCTGTTGCCTTTGTTGTTTATTTGGCAGTAGATCGCGCTGCGATTCCAGAGAATTGTCCACCGCATTTACAGTTTCTAGAATCTGGAGACAAACCACATTCTCTATTTGTTTCCGTTAGCAAAGAAGGCGATGGACGCGCTCCAGAGGGCAAGGCAACAATTATTGCTTCTGAATTTACGGATGCAGAAATCTGGTATGGCGATGAGAATTATCAAGTTCTCAAAAAACGATTTACAGAACGGGCGATCGCGCAGTTAAGTGAATATTTCGCTCTCAATGAGCAGACAATTATTCATGTTGAAGCTGCTACACCGCAAACTTTTGCACGATATACAGGACGCGATCGCGGAATTGTTGGCGGTGTAGGAATGCGCGTTTCCACTTTTGCTCCTTTTGGTTTTGCCAATCGCACTCCACTCAAAAATATCTGGCTAGTCGGCGACTCCACGCACCCCGGGGAAGGAACCGCAGGGGTTAGTTATTCTGCGTTAACTGTAGTAAGGCAAATAGACCATGCATAAATCCAAAAAATTGTGGCGCACGCGCAGAGTGCGTCACAATTTTCTGGGTTCTATATCTATATATCTCGGTAAACTTCGCGGCGATGTCGAACATAATGAATCAAGAGGCTTTTAGCTGATAAGTCCACTTCATAAATGATTCGGTAATCACCAACCCTAACTCGATAAAGTCCCTCAGTACCCTTGAGTCTAATCGATTGCATAGGCAAAGGATCATTCGCTAATTCTTCGATTCGAGTAAGAAGGCGATCGCAATTTTCTGAAGATAACTTACGCAGATCTTTCTCTACCGATGACTGAAAATTAACTTGATAAGGTTCCATTGAGATTTAGCCTTTTTTTCATCTCACCTAAACTAATCGACTGTTGCGATCTTCTCTCCGCGACGATCGTTAAGTCATGAATATCTTCTAGCATCTGCTCATATAGCTCGATGCTTAAAATCACCTCGGTTTTATTCCCGTTGGAATCCACGATATATTTGGGTGGATATTTTTCTAGCGTAGTTATAGCCATATATCACTTTGATTAGACGACTTTGCTGATCTATTAAGTTAGCATGACTAAAGTGTAAAAGGTCGCCACGGTAAATCGCTTGTGCCAGTTAACAACAAATCCTTGGTGATTTGGGCAGTGATCGGAGCCATCAGTACACCGTTTCGATAATGCCCTGTAGCAATCAAAATATGCGGATGATCTGGGGCAAAACCGAGAATTGGTGATTGATTGGCTTGTGGTCTAGGTCGATCGCCTGCCCATGTTTCCAAAACTTCAGCGTTCATAAAAGTCGGACACCATGCGATCGCATTTTCTAACAATAAAGGTACATTCGCGTCGCGGGGTAATTGATTCGGCTCAAATTCGAGAGTTGCACCAAGCCAATAGCGATCGCAACCTAACGGCACAATATTCAGATCCGAGCCATCCTCATTTTCAATATGAACGACATTTTGGAGATTCAGATTGGGGATATGTAGCAATAGAGCTTGACCGCCAACGGGTTGTAAAAGATCTTGTGCTGAATATTTGGGATGATTTTTTAAAAATGGCGCAAGTAGTTTGTTCGAGCCTAAGCCTGATGTGAGGATAATGCGATCGCAAGATAGATCTTCTAAATTGTTAACTTTTGTATTCCACAAAAACTTCACCCCATTTTGAGTTGCGGCTTCGACTAGGGCTGTTACTAACTGCGTCGGATGCACGGCGCGATCGCATGGACTTAATAAGCCGCCATCGGTTTTCCACTGCGGGAAATTTTCAGAAACTTGCTCACGGTCGAGCCATTGCAAGTCAAAACCTTGCCTTTTACGGATTTCGGATAGCGATCGCGATTTAGTCTCAGCATCAGGCGATCGATAGAGATTTAAAATGCCATTGCGGTTGTAGAGAATATTGATATTGGTTTGGGCAGTTAAATCAGAAATTAGGCGATCGTACTTGCTCAAACTAGCCAAGCGCAGCTTAACTAACACACCCCTAGCCCTAGAGCTAGAAGCAGCCATCAGTACACCTAAAGCTGAACCTGTTGCGACCATTGCAGGTTTAGCATTTGCTTCAACAACTGTCACATTAAGTTTGCTTTCACTTTTGTCTTGGCTTAGTTCATAGGCGAGCATGGCCCCGATTATCCCACAACCAATAATAGAGACATTTTTCATAAATATATTAATTATAGCTACCGCCACTTGTATTAAGACAAACCAAAACTCAAAAAGTAGAGGCGGCGATG
>CASBRC010000260.1 GCA_949128015.1 Synechococcales cyanobacterium PMM_0003 | reverse complement strand
GCACAATTACCAATGTTGAACAGATCGATGTAGAGTCTTGTTTGGCGGATTTTGTGAAGCAATTTGGGGTGCAAGCAAAATTGGTAGTGCCAATTATCCAAGAAAGTCGCGATCATCAACAGAAAGAAGCTAATGGCACAGAATTCAACGAATTCGAGCAAAATCAGAATCAAAATCAAAATCCTATTTCCAGTCCTTATTTGTGGGGACTATTGATTGCTCATCAATGTAGCCAACCGCGAGAATGGGAAGTAATTGAAGTAGAGTTGATGAAGCAACTAGCCACTCAAGTTGCGATCGCAATTCAACAGTCTGAACTCTACAAACAACTTCAGCAACTTAATAGGCAACTCGAACAGCGCGTCCAAGAGCGCACTACCGAACTTGCCACCGTGAATGCTTCACTGCGTGAGGAAATTACAGAACGGCAGCGCACAGAGATTGCCTTGCGTCGTACCAATGAAACCTTACAAGCTTTAGTCAATGCTTCTCCTCGCGCAATTTTTATGCTGGATTTGGAAGGCAAAGTAAAAATCTGGAACCCAGCCGCTGAGCAAATGTTTGGTTGGAAAGAAGATGAAGTCCTCAATCAGCCAAGTCCGATTCTATTAGACGATTACTTAGAAGATTGTATAACTCTCCAAAATAGCGTTCTTCAGGGTAAAACCTATACTAGAGTCGAAATGTCTCGCCATCGAAAAGATGGCTCTGCGATCGATATTATCTTCTCGGCGGCTCCCTTACCCGACACCAATGGTCAGATTAGCGGCATCGTTGCTGTGATTGCCGATATTTCCGAGCAGAAGCGTCAAGCCGAACAGGTACGTTTATTACAATCAGTTGTAGTTAACACAAATGATGCAGTAATTATTACTGAAGCCGAACCAATTGACGCTAATGGTCCTCGGATTCTCTATGTCAATGAGGCGTTTACGCGAGTCACAGGCTACCAACCCCATGAGGTTTTAGGGCAAACGCCTCGGATTTTGCAGGGCGCAAAAACCGATCGAGCAGAACTTGAGAAAGTCCGAAAGTCTCTATCGCTTTGGCAACCGATCACGGTTGAAGTGATCAACTATCGCAAAGATGGGTCGGAATTTTGGAATGAATTTAGTCTAGTCCCCGTGGCTGACACTGAAGGATGGTACACACATTGGATTGCGGTACAGCGCGATACAACTGAGCGAAAAAAAGTAGAACAAGCCCTGCGTCATAGCGAAAAACGCTTCCGATCGCTAATTGAAAATGCTTTAGATATCATCATGATTCTCGATCCCAATGGTGCAATCGGTTATGTTAGTCCATCGGTCGAGAAGGTTTTAGGATATCCTGTTGTCGATCTGGTAGGCGAGAACATACAGGATTTTATTCACTTAGATGATTGGAATATCACCCGCGATCGCTTGACCAATATATCGTCACATCTTGAACTACAGCGCCCGATTGAGTTCCGCCATCGTCATCATGATGGAACTTGGCGAATTCTCGAAGCGATCAGCCAGCCCTTTGTGGATAGCGCCGATGTCCTCCGTGTGATGGTCAATGCTCGCGATATAACTGAACGCAAACGCCTTGACGAGATTCGCCTAGCATTAGAACGCGAAAAAGAACTCAGTGCGCTCAAAACCCGTTTTTTCTCAATGGCATCCCATGAATTTCGCACTCCTCTCAGTACGGCTCTAGCGGCAGCACAAGTCCTCGAAAACTCTCAACATGAATGGGACAATACCGAAAAACGCTTACGCAATTTACATCGCATTCAGGATGCAGTCAGAAATATGGTGCAGTTACTTGATGATATTTTGACAATCAATCGGGCGGAGACAGGAAAACTTGCCTTTAATCCCAAATCTCTAGCCCTAGAAGCCTATTGCCGCCATTTTGTCGAAGAAATGCAGCTCAGTGCTGGCAATCAACACAACCTTACTTTTAGCTGTGAAGGCAATTCTCAGCATGTCTGTCTTGATGAAAAGTTACTGCGATCGATACTCTCTAACTTGCTTTCCAATGCAATTAAATATTCTCCACAGGGTGGTAATATTTCTCTTACTTTAGAGTTTCAATCAGAAAAGTTCATAATTACTGTTCAAGATCAAGGGATTGGTATTCCATCGGAAGATCAAAAACAGTTGTTTGAGCCATTTCATCGAGGCAAAAATGTCCGCACGATTTCAGGCACTGGCTTAGGATTGGTCGTGGTCAAAAAATGTGTAGATTTACATCAAGGGACAATTTGCATTAACAGTGCAGTCGGATTAGGCACAACTTGCGCGATCGCAATTCCATTAAAATCTTGCGATCGCTATATAAGCGAGGGATCGCAAATGGAATAAGGTGATTTCTAGAAATCACCTAACCCGTTTCAACGGGTTTTAGCTTTTAGCCCGCAATTTATTGCAGGGTTTTTATGGTGATTTAGACTTGTGTGTACACCCCCTTCTCCTGCGGGAGAAAGGGGTGGATGATGAGGGGCTATCTTTGCTCTGCGAAAAAAAAACAAAAAACAAAAAAGCTGTAGCGCACGTAAAGCGTGCGCTACAGCTTTTTTGTTTTTGGGGTTTACGCCTATCTACTTAAACGAGTTGAATTGTGACACTTTCAACAAAAATATTGTGATTCTTTTGAAAGTAAACTGTTACAAATCAAATTCGTTCAAGTTTTAGAAAGGCAATGTTAGAGTGTCTGGAAATAAGCGATTAGCTTCGATCAATACACCCGCTGTGATGGTCATCCATGCAACAGCTAAAACAGGAGCAGATGATAAGAAACGTTTCAATGGAGTTCTCCTTATAGATGCTTTTAATGATTTTCCAAAGTATTAAAACTTTGAAGAAATTGGTATAAATAACGTTTAAAAAGTTTTGCTTAGCAAAACTTTTTAAACGTTATTTGGGTTTCTAGCGAGGTGAAACAGTAATTTCATTTTCAGGAACTACTAATTTGCCAGTACTAAATTCTCTGATCGCAGCAAGGGGCCAAGCAAAGCCAGTTAACATACACTTAATGGCAAGAGGAACATCGAGGATGATTTCCTTTTGGAAAGCGGTTGCTTTATCCTTAAGGATAGTAACCTCATAAGCACGACCAACCCAGCCGATCCAACCAGCGATGTATAAAAACAACAATGCAGGAATGTTGAATTCACTTGCGCGAGACCAACGCCCATCGGTGATTAAGTGAGGTAGACCATCTTCACCACAGAGTAAGTCAGCTTTGGCATATTTTGCAAAGCGAGCTTCGGTTTGGTTGATTTTGCCTTTGAGGTACTCAGCAGGGCCGCTACCAGCTTGAAAGTTAGCTAAACGTGCTGTATAGCCGTCAACTTGGCTTTGCAAGCGATCTTGAAAAGCAGAAGAAGTTGCACAGGGAGTCAATGCGTTAAACGAGAATTCTGCATATGCAGCAGGGGTTGCAGCAAGGCTTACGCCAAACCACAAGCTAATAAAGAGAATGAGAGCAAAAAGTCTTTTCATAGACTGACCTTGATTTACCTTAGTTATTAAGATAGGCAAAAATAACGATATTTTAGTTTGAGAACTTAGCCTCAGATCCTATATCAGTGATCGCGCCTTGGTAAAGCAATCTTTACATCCTGTAAAGTAAGTTATCAATTAAGATTATAATTTTGTACAGAAATGCCGACCATCCTCGCGATCGAATCTAGCTGTGATGAAACTGCGGCGGCGGTAGTATGCGATCGCAAAATCCTCAGTAGCGTAGTTTCATCACAAATTGCTACCCATGCCCTTTATGGCGGCGTTGTGCCAGAGATTGCGGCGCGTCAGCACGTTGAGACGATTAATCCTGCGATCGCAACAGCCTATCGAGAGTCAGGTAAAACATGGGCAGATATCGATGGTATTGCGGTTACGACGGCTCCTGGGCTAATTGGCTCACTGATGATCGGCGTAACGGCAGCGAAAACCTTGGCAATGTTACATAAAAAGCCTCTGATTGCCGTACATCACCTTGAGGGACATATTTGTTCGGCATTAATAGCTGATCAGACTTTAGAGCCGCCATTTTTATGCTTATTAGTTTCTGGTGGACATAGCAGCATTATTTTAGTCAAGGACTATACTAACT
>CASBRC010000259.1 GCA_949128015.1 Synechococcales cyanobacterium PMM_0003 | reverse complement strand
ATTCAGACTTTGTATTGTCCCTGCGTTGTCAGGCTTGGGCGAAGCATTCCCAAATAGAGAGAACCTGAAAATTTATAAATTGTGGTGGGAATGCTTCTCCCCTACAGGGTTATTTGTGATTTTGATGTTTTTTATTTTTTTTGCGATCGCGTACTAATCTGGTTCCAAACGGAGCAACTGCCCGTTAGATTCATCAGTGAGCACATACAAAAGACCATCTGGCCCTTGGCGAACATCTCGCACCCTCTTGCCGATCGCAATTGTCTCTTGTTTCACCAGTTTGCCCTCTTGGTCAAACTCAATCCGACGGATATCTCTAGAAACTAATCCACCTGCAAACAAATTGCCCTGCCATTGAGGAAAGCGATCGCCATTGTAGAATGCCAAGCCTGATGGCGCGGTCGCTGGAGTCCAGACCAACTTGGCATCTTCCATGCCAGCCCGCGATCGCTCTGTCGTAATCTCTGGGCCAAAATACTCACGACTGAAAGTCACAACTGGCCAACCATAATTTTTCCCTGCTCGAACCAAATTTAACTCGTCACCACCAAAAGCTCCATGTTCTGAAGCCCATACCTGCTTGAGCTTTGGATCGTAGGTAAGCCCTTGGATGTTGCGATGTCCGTAACTCCAGATTGCGGGATTCGCATCTTTATTTTGGCGAAACGGATTGTCTTGAGGGATTGAGCCATCATCATTGAGTCTAACGATCTTGCCAAGATGGCTTTGTAAATTTTGGGCTTGTTTGCGAATTAAATCTCCCTCTAACTCTACAGGTGGATTGCCACCATCCCCGATCGCAACTAGCAATGTGCCATCAGGTAACCAAAGCATGCGAGAGCCAAAGTGCTGCGTCCCCGACTTTGACTGTGACACCTCAAAAATTACCTTCACATCTCGCAGTGTCATGCCATCTAGAGTCCCTCTTGCCACGCGGGTGCGATTGGCATCTCTAGTCCCGTGAGCATAGGTCAGATAAACAAAGCGATTGTCCGCAAACTTAGGGTGCAAAGATACATCTAACAAGCCTCCCTGTCCGCTAGCCAGAACTGGCGGTACACCAGCGACAGGATTGGGATCGAGTTTGCCATCACGAACCATGCGGAGCCGTCCAGGTCTCTCTGTAATCAAGATCGAGCGATTAGGTAGCCAGACCATGCTCCAAGGGTTTTCCAGCCCAGATATTAGCTCTACTTGGCGATACCGCCCCGACGGAGCCTGAGGCGTTTTAGCCTGAGACGTTTTATCCTGTGAGGCTTGAGGTGTCTGTTCATTTGCAGATTTGGGTAGGTCTAAAGACGAGACACAACCTGCGATCGCAAAAAGACATATCCCTAAGTACGGCATGATTTTAGAATGTGTTAATGAAATGTAACGCATGATTATTTGTTAACCTCACAGTAAGCTCAAACTGCGATCGCAGTTTATTTAATTCTACAGAGATAATAAAGCCACATATCAATGTTAGCGTCTAAATCCTGTTGAGTTGTGAGTTCTAAACCGCTACTCCAAGAATAGATACTGATATTATCAAAATCTGCTTCTAATTGATTAAGCTGCTCCTGCGGTCTAATGTAATACTGCTTTAATCGGAAATTATGAGATTCATCTTGAATAATTTCACGCGCGGAATCTTTTATTTGCTGCGGAGGAATAGAGCGATTGAAGAATCGCAGAAGTCCAAACATGACTAAGTTAACATAGGTTTTTAGAGGATTTAGGCTAATCTGATTCCGCCAATTAAATTCTCGTTCTAGTCCTTGTAGACTATGGCTTGAAAAGAAGAAATAACCTCCAGTCTTACCGACTCGATTGACTTCTTGAAAGACCTGCAACCGATCCTGATGAGAAAGAGAGTCAATGCCATTAAAGCTAAATAAAATAAAGTCAAAAGAATTATCTGCAAACTGACTCATATCTCTAGCATCAACCACTTCAAACACTCTTGATTGAGAAGCTGACGGAAAACGTTTTTGACAGGCTGCAATCATCTCATGAGAATAATCAACTCCAACATATTCCTGAACCACTCTAGAGAAATGTTGAGTAGTGCGTCCTCCGCCTACACCAATATCTAGCATTTTCATACTCGACCATTCATCACCGAAAAGATCGAGAATGGACTGCTCGGCAGGTTGTAATTGATTTAACTGGCGGTAATGTTGAACAATATCACGAGCTATATAAACTTGATGATTATGCTCAAACATAACTATTCATGTTTGAAAGAGTATTTGGGAAAGTTAATTTCATTATAAAAATAGAAGTAGCCAGATTATCAACATATCATTTTGAGTGCCAAAAATTGGTAGGGGTTTAGCATTTGCGCCACCATATCTCAACTCCAGTACCGAAATCTCACTACGCAAATGCTAAACCCTCTCCGCTTTAAATGATAAATTGTCCCTGCGTTGTGAAGTTTGGGCGAAGCATTACCGAACAAGGATATCTTAGAATTTAAAAGTACTTGCGGTAATGCTTCGCCCCTACGGATATCAACATATTTTCTGGTGCTAGTCAAGCAAGTCCAAAAAGCCGTAGTGCCTGCGTAGCAGGCACTACGGCTTTTTGGACTTGCCAATTATAGCAAGTCAGGACGACGCTCTTGGGTACGGATAAGTTGCTGCTCTTTTCTCCATTCCGCAATCAATTTATGATTGCCCGATCGCAATACTTCAGGAACTTCCCAACCTCGAAATGTGGCTGGGCGAGTATATTGTGGATAATCCAATAGTCCATCTTCAAAACTTTCAAATTTGAGGGAATCTTCTTTACCCACAGTTCCCGGACGTAAACGCACGACTCCATTAATCAGCGCCAGTGCTGGAATCTCGCCACAAGTCAGTACAAAATCACCGAGAGAAACTTCGCGCGTTACCAGATGCTCACATACGCGCTCATCTACGCCTTCATAACTACCACAAATGAGAACTAACTGATCGTAATTGGCTAACTCTTTAAAAAGCTCTTGCTTCATCGGCTCACCCTGCGGCGTGAGATAGATAATTTCGCGCTTAGGCAAAATTGGCAGGGACTCAACCGCCGCAAAAATTGGGTCGGGCTTCATCAACATGCCCACGCCGCCGCCATAGGGTTCATCATCGACGCGGTTGTGCTTGTCGGTGGCGAAATCTCTAGGATTGGTGAGATATACATCGGCAATGTGATTTGCGATCGCTTTACCGAGCAGACTTGTCTGCAAGGGCGAAGTAAAAAAATCTGGGAAGAGGGTAACAATATCTATACGCATAAATAAATTCTATATTTTAGAGGACATCGCTACGCGAGATACCTTCTAAATATAGAATTTATTTATGCGTATAGATATTGTCACCCTCTTCCCAGATTTTTTTACTTCGCCCTTGCAGACAAGTCTGCTCGGTAAAGCGAT
>CASBRC010000258.1 GCA_949128015.1 Synechococcales cyanobacterium PMM_0003 | reverse complement strand
TCCCTAACCCTCCCCTTGCAAAGGGGTGGGAACAAGATTTTAGATCTTCCCCCTTTGCAAGGGGGAATTAAAGGGGGTTAAGTCCGACCTACGAGTTTTACAGATTACTTTCTTTCTTGGAAATTTCCTTAGATCTTGATATCACGGCGGGTAATCCGACCATTGGGCGCATCAATATATCGGGGTAAAGTATTTGGATCGACAACCTTGAGCGTATTCATATCGTAGGTTGTATAAATCGTTTCTGAAGTTTCCAACTTGATATCGATCACGGTTACAGTCCGACTTGGCGCAATATCGCCACTCAATAAACGTCGGGGTCCATCACCCAAAACACCTGCATGGAGCATTTCTAATTTGCCCTTGTGCGCGGGATAGTAAGCGTGATGATGTCCACTGACGTAAGTATGCACATTATACTTTTCTAATATTCCCCTCAAGCGATCAGCATCATCTAAATAATTACCAGCCGTTGCGCGTCCCTTAGAAACTGCATAAAGTGGCAAATGCCCGATCGCAATTCGTAATTTTGCTTTTTGAGCAGCTTCACTCGCCAGACTCTTTTCCACCCATTTTAGTTGTGCCGATGGAATCTCTGATGTAGAAGCATCCCAAGTCAAAAAGAAAATATCATTTTGCTCAAATGTGTAATAGAAAGGGAACCCACCGCGATCAACAAAGTTCAAATTAGGATCATGTTTGGGATCGTTCCAATATTTAATCACGGCTTTGCGATCGTTCTCAAAGTTCGATTTTCCGCCAAATGATGAGCCTGACGCATCATGATTACCAATCGTAAATCCAAATGGAAGTTTTGCCTTCCGAATTGGCGCAGCAATATGTTTGTCAAACCCTTGCCACATCGCCTCTATTTCCGAAGGTTTGAGACTATTATCTTGTCCAGCCACCATGTCGCCGCCACATAGCACTAAGTCTGGTTCCCAATCTGGTAACAATGCGATCGCTTGTTTAACTTGATCAATGTAATCCGTCGATCCATAGGCACTATTGAGATCGCTAATTAATACAATCCTCACGTCGCCGCGAGTTGGCGCGAACATTCCTTTGGGTGCAGGATTTTGCGATCGCGAAATAGTTGCGGTGGCTTTGACTGGTTTACTTGGGGTACTGGCTGTTTTCGGATCTGTGGGTGCGATCGCTTGACTATTACGGCTCAATATTCCCGAAAAAGCTGCACCGCCTAAGCCGCCGCCAAGTACCAATCCACCTAATATCAATAACTGTCGTCGTTTTAGTGCCATTTTTCCTTGCTCACGGTAATAGTTCTAAATAGTCTATGCCTTCAGGTCTAATGATATTGAAGTGGCGACGATCTAAAGTCAAAATCTGATGAATATTATGACTTTCGGTAAGTGCAACTAAACTGGCATCAACAAAGCCAATAGGAATGTCAGAATAACGAGCCATGATCTCATTTGTACGAAGAATTTCATCAATGTCTATCGGTAAATAGATGAACGCGCCTTCAGTCATTGCTTCCAAAAAAGATCTAACAACTGCTTCCCCAAGATATTTTGTAACCAAGTAGTCTACTTCGGGTAGAACTGTAACAGGAATAAGCAGATCATACGATTGGGCAACTTTAACAACTGCTGCATGATGTTTGTCGTCTTCGTCAAGTAGGGCGATAATTGCACCTGTATCAGCGATAACTTTTATCATTCTTGCCAGAGAAGCTCATCTACTCGTTCAGACAGGTTAGAGATTCCACTTTTCCCCATGCCGACGCATTTAGGCAAGGTTTTTTTCTTGTTTACAAGATAAAGTTGGATTGCCTCTTGAATAATTTCAGAAGGCGTTTTTCCTCCTTGTGCTGAGAGTTGTTCAAGGACTTGCTCTGTTTCTTGAGGAAGATATATAACTGTGGGTTTCATAAAATTGATTCAGGATAACTTGAGTTTTTTTAAGATTGGTGATGATATTTATATTCCCTTCCCACCCAAGAATGATCGTTGCGGCGCTTTGCGTCGCAACGATTATTCTACTATCTAATCTTTCACTTGGAAGGGAGTATTCGCAGAGAAATGACAAATCCAGCAAGTCTATGGATAACCGATCGCAAAGACATCATCTGGATTGATTGCAGCTTTTACTTTCGTGAAATCGTGTGATTTGTAACGCAACGCTAGTCATCAATCAGATAAACTGCATGAACTGGGATAAATTTGGCTTAGTCTAATTTATCCCAGTTCATGCAGTTTTTTACTCCTCACGATGCAACAACTAACACCTAATCCCAGCTTTAGCTTGACCATTCGCGTGCAACTCCTCAACCGCGCAGGAATGCTGTCTTCTGTTATCGGCGCTCTAGCTGAAGCGGGAGGGAACCTCGGACAGATTGACCTGATCCAACAAACCCGCAAAATTTCGGTGCGCGACATTACTGTCAATGCCTATAGTGCCGAACATATGGACAAGTTGATCGCCGTCGTCAAGGCAATCCCCGAAATCCGCGTTCTTGATATCTACGATCGCACCTTCAATATCCACAAAGGCGGCAAAATCCATATCGAATCCAAAGTTGCCGTCAAAGGACAAGATGATCTGGCGATGGTCTATACCCCCGGTGTAGGACGTGTATGTATGGCGATCGCAGAAGACAAGCGCAAAGTTTATGACTACACGATCAAATGCAACACGATCGCAGTTGTTACTGATGGCACAGCCGTATTAGGATTAGGCGATATTGGTCCCGAAGCCGCTATGCCAGTTATGGAAGGCAAAGCGATGCTCTTCAAACAATTTGCGGGACTAGATGCGTTCCCCATCTGCCTGAATACCAAGGATGTTGATGAAATTGTCGAAACCGTCAAACGGATTGCCCCTGGATTTGGTGGTGTGAATCTTGAAGATATTAGCGCCCCGCGTTGTTTTGAAATCGAGAAGCGCCTCAAAGCCGAATTAGACATTCCTGTATATCACGATGACCAGCACGGGACTGCGATCGTGGTCGTCGCTGCCACAATTAACGCCCTCAAAGTAGTTAGTAAGCCAATTGATTCAGTCCGCATCGTCATGAATGGTGCAGGCGCTTCGGGTATCTCCGTGGCAAGACTCCTCCGTGAAGCAGGCGTAAAGCGCATCACCATGTGTGACTCCCAAGGATGTATCAGCAAAGATCGCCCTAACCTCAGTGCCGAAAAGTTAGAATTTGCTAGTGATATGTCTGGCTCCTTGGCAGATGTGATTAAAGGAGCCGATATGTTTATCGGTCTGAGCGTTAAGGGCGCTCTCACTCCTGAAATGGTGAGGAGTATGGGATCTGCACCGATTGTATTTGCGATGGCAAATCCTAATCCTGAAATTCAGCCCGAACTAGTGGAAAATGATGTGGCTGTAATCGCGACAGGGCGTAGCGACTACGCCAACCAAATCAATAATGTGCTTGCCTTCCCCGGTATTTTCCGAGGTGCGCTCGATGCAAGGGTTACGCAAATTACGACACAAATGAATTTAGGTGCGGCTCAAGCGATCGCATCTCTAGTTAGCAGCAGTGATCTTGCTCCTGATTTCATCATTCCATCAGTATTTGATCCCCGTGTCTCCCATGCTGTTGCTGCCGCAGTCCATGCAGTAGCTCGTCAACAAGGGCTAGCTAATGCCTAAATAAAGTACCAACTACTTATAGGATTGGCTTCGACTCCGCTCAGCCATCAATGGCTGAGCGGAGTCGAAGCCATATCACTTGGTGCTGTAATTTATTGCTGCTCCCTTAGGCTTCTATGGCAATAAATTCATCAACTAAATTTAAAAGATTTTCGATCGCATCATTGAGCTTGATTGATTTAACTGGAAACCCGTGAGCGACTCGATTTCTAATCTCATTTAAAGCGATCGCCCTTTCAAATTGATCGGCAGAAATTCCTAACTGATCGTGAAGATGATGGAGCATCAGGATTGTGGGTAAGCGATCGATGGGAATGAATACTTGCCTTGCATGTCTTCGCATCAAAATCTCGGCAAATATCCACAGCGATAGAAAAGCCGACTCATGTTCGCCAATGGAGATTAATTTGGCAATCCGTTCTTTGCGATGCAAAATTTGCGATCGCGTAAGTTTATGGTCAGCAATATCTTCTTCTGCGATCGGCGTAGCATCTTCTCCAGTAATCAATAAAAATCGCCAGCCGCTATGCTCTGCAATGTTTTGGGCGATATCACGATATTCAGAGACTACTAAATTTACGGCTGCATCTTTAATCGTAACAATAAAACCTTGGGCTTCTGATATTTTTATGATTAAATCTGGAATATATCCGTTTAAATCAAATGGTAGCTGCTGGATATCAGGTTTGTTAATAACCTCATATCCTTGAGAGCTATAGCATTCAATAACTTTTTGTTTGAGCAAACTATTAATACTTATCCTAATCGAACAAAGAAACATTAAAAACCAAAAAGCTGTGGCGCACGCTGCGCGTGCGCCACAGCTTTTTAGGTTTTAATGTTTCTTTGTTCGAGAGTCAAGATCATAAATTTGTTTAGATAAAGGATAATTATTAATAGTTTGCTCAAACAAAAAATTGCTGAATGCTATAGTTCCCAAGGATATGAGGTTATTCATCAACCTCATATCCAGCAGTTACCATTTGATTTAAATGGATATAACCCAGATTTAATCGTAAAAATATCAGAAACTCAAGGCTTTATTGTGGCGATTAAAGAAGCAGCCATAAATTTAGTAGTCTCTCAATATCGTGATATCGCCCAAAATATTGCAGAGCATAGCGGCTGGCGATTTTT
>CASBRC010000257.1 GCA_949128015.1 Synechococcales cyanobacterium PMM_0003 | reverse complement strand
GGCAAAGCCCGCCGAATCTTATTTGGATTTTACTGTCTAATCTTGCACTGGGAAGGCAGCAATTCTCATTATGAAACCAATTTTGGGGTTTGCAGCGCCGTAGGCGCTGCAAACCCCAAAATTGGTTTTTTGAAAGGTAGCCTAAGGCTGCCTTTCAAAAAACCAATTTCTATAATGAGAATTGCTGCTGGGAAGGGAGTATAAAAGCTAGAAAGTAGAGGCAGCAAATCATGATTGCCGCTACTTTCTGGCTTTTGTACGGTAAACCCTACCAGATTAGGTAGAGTCCCCCTGATGTGCTAATCGGGAAAAGTAGTTAATGTTGTATGAGATTAAAGATTAATAAAACTTAGGAGTTGGAAGCCTTATGGCTAAAGTAGTTGGAATCGACTTAGGTACGACAAACTCAGTCGTCGCAGTTATGGAAGGTGGCAAGCCAACGGTAATTGCAAACGCCGAAGGCTTCCGTACCACACCGTCTGTTGTTGCCTATGCCAAAAATGGCGATCGCCTTGTTGGACAAATTGCCAAGCGTCAAGCAGTAATGAACACTGACAACACCTTTTACTCTGTCAAGCGCTTTATCGGCAGACGCTACGACGAAGTTAGCGGCGAGTCCAAGCAAGTCGCTTACAAGGTAATGAAAGTTGGCGAAAATGTCAAAATTGACGCACCTGCGGTTAGCAAACAATTTGCACCCGAAGAAATCTCTGCTCAAGTATTACGTAAGTTAGTTGACGACGCTAGCAAATATTTAGGCGAAACCGTTACTCAAGCAGTTATCACTGTTCCTGCATATTTCAATGACTCTCAGCGCCAAGCCACCAAGGATGCTGGCAAAATCGCAGGTGTGGAAGTTCTCCGCATCATCAACGAACCAACCGCAGCAGCTTTGGCTTATGGTCTAGATAGCAAGACCAATGAAACCATCCTCGTATTTGACCTCGGCGGCGGTACATTTGACGTATCGATCCTCGAAGTTGGCGATGGTGTGTTTGAAGTAATGTCCACCAGTGGCGACACTCACCTCGGTGGTGATGACTTCGATAAGAAGATCGTAGACTTCCTCGCTAGTCAGTTCCAGTCCGCAGAAGGTATTGACCTTCGTAAGGACAAGCAAGCTCTACAACGTCTGACTGAAGCCGCTGAAAAAGCGAAGATTGAACTTTCGAGCGTTACGCAAACTGAAATCAACCTTCCTTTTATTACCGCAACTCAAGACGGACCAAAGCACCTTGATACCACGCTGACCCGTGCCAAGTTTGAGGAACTCTGCTCTGATCTCATTGATCGTTGCCGTATTCCTGTCGAGCAAGCTGTCCGCGATGCCAAGATCGACAAATCGAAAATTGATGAGGTTGTACTGGTTGGTGGTTCAACTCGTATTCCTGCGGTACAAGAAGTTGTTAAGAAGATTCTTGGCAAAGATCCTAACCAAACCGTTAACCCCGATGAAGTTGTGGCGATCGGTGCAGCCGTCCAAGCTGGCGTATTAGCTGGTGAAGTCAAAGATATTCTCTTACTTGACGTTACTCCTCTATCCCTTGGTGTAGAAACCCTTGGTGGTGTAATGACCAAAATCATTCCACGTAACACTACTGTTCCTACCAAGAAATCTGAAGTCTTTTCGACCGCAGTTGATGGACAAAGTAATGTCGAAATTCATGTTCTTCAAGGCGAACGTGAAATGTCCAACGACAACAAGAGCTTGGGAACATTCCGTCTGGATGGAATTCCTCCTGCTCCTCGTGGCGTTCCTCAAATCGAAGTTATCTTTGACATCGATGCTAACGGCTTGCTCTCTGTAACCGCAAAGGACAAGGGAACTGGCAAAGTCCAAACCATCTCGATCTCTGGTGCTTCGACCTTGCCTAAGGATGAAGTTGAGCGCATGGTTAATGAAGCAGAACGTAATTCTTCGGCTGACAAAGAAAAACGCGATCGCATTGAATCGAAGAACCAAGCCGACTCTCTGGCTTACCAAGCAGAGAAGCAAATCAAGGATCTTGGCGACAAGGTTCCTGATGCTGACAAGACTAAGATCGAAGGACTGGTTAAAGATCTTCGCGAATCAATCGCTAAAGATGATCACGAAGCGATCACTGCTCAAGCTGAAGAGTTGAAGCAAGCTTTGTATGCTCTTAGTTCTTCTGTTTATCAGCAAGGTGGCAGTGAATCTCCAACTGATGGTGGCGCGTCTCCTGAAGATGGTACTAAGGACGCTGCAAGTGGCGATGACGATGTAATCGATGCTGATTTCACAGAATCGAAATAGGTAATTACCAAGCTAAATCAGGCGCTTCGCGCCTGATTTAGCTTTTGAGAAGGGTAGGCGCAAAGCGCCTACCCTTTTTTGTTTAGAAAGCACTAACCCGAACCCATTGTTGACTCATGGTTTGCTCATAAAGGACTTCTAAGCGATCAATATTTTTCACTAGCGTATAGCGATCTAACACCCTTTGCCTTGCCTTCAGACCAATAATCTTTGCGATCTCTGGATGATCGACAAATAAGGGCAGAAGCGTGCAAAGTTGCGAAGTAACCTTATGAGAATCAAGAATAATTCCCGCGCCATTCTCAATTACTTCCCCATCCGCGCCCACATCTGTCGCTATACATGCCACACCACAAGACATTGCTTCTAGCAGTGATAGCGACAATCCTTCCACTAGCGAAGGTAAAATGAATACATCCGTCCCACGTAAAATCTCAATTCGTCTCTGCTCATCGGCAATATATCCCATCCAGATAATACTAGGATCGTTACCATAGAAAGTTTTTAGCCCAGCCAACAAGGGACCAGTCCCGACGATCGCAAGTTTACAGCCTTCAGGCATTCGACATTTGCGCCATGCTCTGAGTAAAGCTTCAACATTTTTCTCGGCTGCTAGTCGCCCTTGATAGAGAAAGAGTACATCAGCATTCAGTTCGGCTTTGATATTTGAAGGAGCTGGAGAATAGCGATCGCTATCGACTCCATTGGGAATAACTGCAATTCTGGTATTGGGAACTCCTAATTTATTGAGAAGTTCTTTTTGAATATTGGAGAAGATAATAACTTGATTGTAATCAGCTAAAGATGGCGCATAAATTTGATAAGTAAGTTGCTGAGTACTAGAAGCAAGGTTGCGCCGCTTGAGATCAAAAGGTTGGTGAAATGTGGCGACAAGCGGTAAATCCAGTTCGGCACAAATCTCTGGTAAGCGAAAATCTAGGGGTGATATGGCAAGGGAGGCATGAACGAGATCAGGCTTTAGCGATCGCAAAGAATCAACAAGAATTTTATTCGCTCTCAGAGAAGGAACGGTATAAATGGTGGATTTATAGAAAAAGGGTAAAGTGACATCTTGTGCGTCTTGAGAGCTGTCATCAAATTCGGCAATATCCACATGCTCAGAATGCTCACTATCATGTTCTGGAGCAAAATGCATAAAGCTGACACGATGTCCGCGATCGAGTAATGCATTTGTAATTTCGCGACTATAGGTCACGTTGCCACAAGCAGGGGATTTTTTACCTAACCATGCAATATGCATGAATTACACCACATTATTGTCAGACGTATAATACCAAAAGTAGCGGCTGTGAGAAGTGCCAAGGCTATCTTTGGTAGCTAAAAAGAATAGCTAGCACATTGTGCTAGCTATTCTGGATTATTTTATGGGTCGCCCGGGATTTGAACCCGGAACAAATCGGTTAAAAGCCGAGTACTCTACCGTTGAGTTAGCGACCCAGTTTTGCGCTTATTGTAAACTTTTGTGTGCATTTCGCACTTCTGTCTTCAACGCGCTTGGCTAGTCTAGCATGCCTTTAGCAAATTACACCAGTTAAACTAAATGGTCTTACTTCAGTAATTCTTATTGAAAGAGTTTTACCGATTAGCTCAGCTAATGATTGCCCTGTTGTGTTCTCGGTAAAGGCAATGCGATTGGTGCGGGTACGCCCCATGATTTGCAAAGGATTTTTATGGTTTGTACCTTCGATCATGATTTCTTCAATGCGTCCTGCATAACGGTTAGAACGCTCAGCCGCATTTTGATTGACGGTATGGTTCAGGCGTTGCAGGCGATCGCTTTTAATCTCTTCACTCAGTTGATTTTCCCAAACCGCCGCAGGTGTACCAGGGCGTGGTGAATAAGCAGCCGTATTCACCAGATCAAAACCAATATCATTTACCAATTGCATAGTGCGCTCAAACTGCTCCTCGGTTTCCCCAGGAAAAGCAACGATCGCATCAGCAGTAATTGCGGCATCGGGCATAATTTCGCGAATATCGTCAATAATGCGGCGATAGCGTTCATGGGTATAGCCCCGTGCCATGGCTTTGAGGATATCGTTGTCACCCGACTGGAAAGGTATATGGAAATGTTCGCAAACCTTGGGGAGTTCAGCACAGGCTTTGATGAGACGAGAACTAAAGTAACGAGGGTGACTGGTGGCGTATCTAATGCGATCGATCCCTTCGACATCATGAACGTAATAAAGTAAATCGGTGAAAGTGATTTTGCCACCAACGCCAGCACCAATGCCTCCTGCTGGTAAGTCGCGTCCATAAGCATCAATATTTTGACCGAGTAAAGTAATTTCTTTATAGCCTTGAGCAGCTAGCTTTTCGATTTCTTGACGGATCACCTCAGGGGGGCGCGATTGCTCTCGACCGCGTACTGCGGGGACGATGCAATAAGTGCAGTTTTCATTGCAGCCATAAATGACATTTACCCAAGCGGATACGGAGCTGTTGCGGCGCGGTGTGGTGATGTCTTCTTCAATATAAGATTCTTCGGTAGCAGCAACTTGATTGCCATTAAAAACCTGCTCCAGCAAATGACTAAGACGATTGACATGCTGTGGCCCCATGACTAAATCGAGTTCTGGGACTCTTCTCAGTAAAGCTTCACCTTGTTGCTGGGCAACACAACCTGCCACGACGAGAGTTAAGTTAGGATTATCGCGTTTGCGTTTGGCTTGTCGCCCCAAGGCCGAATAAACTTTTTGCTCGGCATTGTCGCGAATGCTGCAAGTGTTATACAAAATCAGGTCGGCTTCTTCGCTTTCCTCGGTTGACTGATAGCCCATATCCTCTAAAACGCCTGCCATGCGTTCAGAGTCGGCTTTGTTCATTTGGCAGCCGAAGGTGATGATGTGATATTTCTGAGCAGTCATGAAAGTGTTTAACCAAGCCGAAAAGATTTCTGTCCTATTCTAATATCTTTCAGCATTGATTGATGCGTGTGCGGGACATCCATAAATTTAAAGATTATTCTGTCGAGCTTTTCTGGTAAAAATCCTTCGGGAAAACTTGCACTGAGCGTAATCACACTGTCATCGCTCAACCTTAGATTTATGTTTTCTGCGTAACCTAGGTTTATCTAGAGAATAACGGAGTTCCTTCAAGCAAGATTTACTAATGTATATTTTAAAGCGGGGTTGAGACAATTTTGTAGGAATTTCTTCGCCATGCTTACGGTAGCTTTCTTTAACTCCCATCCAAGCAATTTCTAGCTCATCTAAAGCCGCATGGCGAGTGTCAGCAAAAGCAGAAACATTTGGAAGTTCAATGAAATGTGCTAGCCAATCTCCATCTTCATCTCGGAAAGCTTTCACACTAAACCCATCAAAATTATTATTTTCAACTTGGTTCATATTATTTCTCCAGTAAACTTAGAAATTGCTTGACCTGATATTCTTTAGCTTCATTATTTTTTGTTGGCTGAATTGATAGGCGTGCTTTTTCTGGTGAGTACCAAATACGATGACTTCCAGTTTGATGATCGCAAATCCAACCACAAAGAGTTAACAAGGCTTCAAATTCACTGAAACGTAATCCTTTAGGATTTTGTTTGACTTTATCTAGTAACTTATCTTTTTTGCTCACTTATGAACGTGCATCACACTACTAATTTTAGCTTGTATTAATTTACTCTAAAAAATTCCTGCGGACTCATATAAGCGACGGATGAGGGCGAGGATTTTGCGATCGTAAAGAGGATCAATTGTCCAGCGTCCAGTTAGTTGATGTAAGACTGGGGCAATACCTCTGGAAACTAAATGGAATCGTGGTGCAACTACGGGCTGAAACAATGGCGCATTGCTGGCATAAGCTTTGAGATGTTG
>CASBRC010000256.1 GCA_949128015.1 Synechococcales cyanobacterium PMM_0003 | reverse complement strand
TTTCACTGGGAAGGGAGTAATTTGCAAGCCAGTCAGCAAGACCATTTGTCCTTGCAAATCTAAATAGCCAAAAGTGAGATGCGGCGGTTCGCGCAGCATCTCACTTTTGGGCTGATATACGACAAATGGCTTAAACAATAATCGGAACTGTGCGATCGCAACTCTCGTCAAAACTGCCAACACAAGAATTATCCAGACAGCAGAGAAGCATATGAAACCTAGAGCGATCGCCTTGAGCCTAATATCGGCAATATTAGTCACCATTCCTAGCTTCAGCAAGGTCGCTGCCGTATCTGCCGCACCAAAGGATTTTGACTCTGAAGAAAAAATCACGATGGAAGTCTATCGTTCTTCAAATCCTGCGGTAGTCACAATTAGAACAGCAACTAGCACTGGCTCAGGCAGCATCATTAGCTCTGAAGGATTAGTCATTACCAATGAACATGTCATTCGTGATGCCAAAAATGGCAGCGTTAGGATTATTAATAATGAAGGCAAAACCTATAACGGACAAGTACTCACTGTCGATCGCAAAAATGATCTCGCGCTAGTGCGGATTGCCTCTAGCGATCGCTTTCCTTCTTTACCCTTTGCCGATCGCGAAAGCATTCTGGTTGGTCAAAAAGTATTTGCGATCGGCAGTCCCTTTGGATTATCAGGAACGCTAACCACAGGCATTCTCAGCCGCGTTGCCCAAAATGGCGATCTCCAGACCGATGCCCGACTCAATCCTGGAAACTCTGGTGGTCCCTTGCTCAACTCTCGCGGTGAAATCATTGGTGTCAACAAAGCGATTCTCAGTCCCGATGGTCGTTCTAATACAGGGATTGGCTTTGCCATCAGCGCTCCTATTGCTAAAGAATTTATCACCCGCAGCGCTGCGATCATGCAACCTAAAGCTATAGCAAGTCTTCCAAATCTTCAAACTAAAACTTCACCGACAATAGCTCCACAAATTGCGGCTCCAGATACTACAACGCGCATTACCGAACGACATCAGCTAGGCATAATCCTCAATCCAGTCAATCTCACAGTCTATGAAGTCCGTCCCAACTCTCTCGCCAGTCGAATGGGATTACAAAGAGGCGATCGCCTTGTTGGTTTAAATGGCACACCGCTCAGCAATCCTAAGCAAATTGTCGATTATCTCGCGCAGCGTCCATCAGTTGCACTTTTGACCGTAGCTAGAAATACAGGGCTTACTAACTATCAAATTAAGTTCTAGATACTCTCTTTCCACACAAGAATTAGAGTTGCGGCGCTTCGCGCCGCAACTCTAATTCTTGCATTTTTAGCTGTAGGGCATGCTGCGCTACAGCTTTTTGCGTGATGTCAATGTGGAAGCATAGCTTCCACATTGACATCACGCAAAAACTTAGCACTATCTTCAGGCATCGCTGTATTAATATACATGCCACTACCTAGCTCAAAACCTGCGGTCTGAGACACTCGCGGCACGATCGCTAAATACCAATGGAAATAATCAGATTGCTTCTCATCAGTGGGCATAGAGCGAATTGTGTAATTGTAAGCGGGATTATTTAAACCATAAAAAAGCTTGGCTAAGACCGTTTTAAGCGTATAAGCAAGGTCGGCTATTTCTGCTTCGTTAATTTCACCAAAGGAAGAAGTATGGTGGCGGGGAAATACCCATAGATGAAAGGGCGAAAGAGCCGCATAGGGAATGAAAGCTACAAAATGTTCTGTTTCCAAAACAATCCGCTCTTTTGCCCTTAACTCATCTCTGAGGGTATAGCAAAATAAACATTCGCCCGTATCATCAAAATAGCTAGTTGATTCGATCATCCGATAGCGAATTTGCGAAGGCACAACAGGAGTTGCCGTAATTTGAGAATGTGGATGCTCTAGAGAAGTCCCTGCACCTTCGCCATGGTTTTTAAAAATGATGATACTTTCAATGCGTTTATCTAGGCGAATAACGTTATAGCGCTGACGATAGGCTTTGAGAATATTAATTACATCACTAATTTCCATTAAGGCAATCGTGGCGTTGTGGTCAGGATGTTCGATCAGGACTTCGTGATAGCCCACGCCTGTAATCGAGCGATGAATACCTTCATTATGCCGAATGCGATCGCCTATAGGAGAAAGCGCAGGATATCTATTAGGGATAATCCGCACCCGCCAACCGCGTTCGTTTTCGATTCGCAAATATTCGGTTTCAGAGGGATTTTCATTACCCTTGCAAAAAGGACAATTATGTTTATAGATTGGTAACTCTGGCGGCATATCATCATGCGATCGCGCAAATTCATGGGGACGCTTAGATCTCTCCGTAGCAAAGATCACCCAATCTTTTGTAATCATGTTTTGGCGAAGGTGTGACATAGCAATTTGCTAGTTATTGATCAAAAACTATGGCTCGATTGCGTCCCTGCTGCTTAGCGCTATATAACGCAATATCAGCCTGCTTGATTAGTGTTGATGATTTTTGCTGAGGACTTGGTAGGAGGCTAGTAACGCCGATGCTAACCGTCACTATATCGCTGATATCAGAATTTTGGTGAGGAATCTCTAGATTTGCGATCGCGCCCCGAATCTGTTCGGCAACTCTAAACGCGCCATCAAGATCAGTATTTGGCAAGATTGTGACAAATTCTTCACCGCCATAGCGGGCGACAAGATCGGCAGGACGATATAAGGTTTGTTCTAGAGCTTGGGCGATCGCATTCAAGCAATCATCGCCAAGTTGATGTCCATAGCAGTCGTTATAGCGTTTGAAATAGTCGATATCAAGTAACAATAAAGACATTGGTTGCTGCTCTCGGCTCAGTCTTTGCCATTCCCGTTCGAGGCGATTGTCAAAGCAGCGCCGATTAGCAATTTTGGTTAAGCCATCAAGATTAACTAATTTTTCTAGTTCCAAATTTGCTTGTCTGAGCATAGATTCGGCATACTGCATATCAGCTTCGGCTTTTTTGCGATCGCTAATTTCAATCACCACAAATCCCACACAATACGGAATATTATCAATATTAAAAATCGGAAAAAAAGAAGCAAGCCAAGTTTTGATTCCTGCGCTTTTGTCTGCAACAACACTGCTGATCTCTTGATTTAATAATACCTCTCCCGTTTTTAAAACCTGACTATAAAATCCTTCTGCCATCAGGCTAACATCAGGTAATATTTCCTGTAAAGTTTTACCTAAATGTTCATCAACGGATCTATAGTTCATATCTGCAAGCACTTGATTGACCTGAATATATCGCAATTGATGATCAACAATACCCATGCCAACGGGTGCAGATGTGAAAAAACCAGATAATTGGGCTTTGCTTTCTATTAGTTCTTCTGTTCTTTGATTTACGGTATATTCCAGATTTTCTATAGCTTGTTTGAGTAATTCTTTAGCCTCAGTACGCCCATCGATTACTGCCGAGAGAATTAGTGATGTTAATGAAAATACTGCCATAAATGACTGCAATAGCATCAGTGATTCATTTGGGGAGACTTTGGTATAAAATCCATAGCCTTGAACAGAAGCAAAAATAGCGATTAGAGAAACTACACTTACCAATAAGCTCGCGAAGAATTTACCACAGCGACCAACTGTCCAGATCAAGATTGGCAGCAGCAGATACTCCACTCGGTAGCTATACCCAAAACTAACCCAACTGATCAATAGGAAAGAGATTAGAACTAATCTAACCTCCCATTTATTTAGTCGGTATTCGAGCTTTCGAGATTTTTTGTATAGCAGAATTGTTGGCGTAAAAATTAAATGTGCGATCGCACTTGCGATCCACCATGTCAGCCAACTAATGCCATAGTTATGCCAAGACGCTAATCCCGCTAAACAGATACTAGTCATACCGATTGTCGCAAATACAATTGGCGAAAAAATCGCTGCCACAACATATAAAAGAACTGTGTCAACGTGACTAAAAATATTCTTATGTTTTGCAAATTTCTTAATTAAATAGGTGGCAATCAATGGCTGCAAACAATTGCCTAAAGCACAACCTGCATTAACCAATAAAAAATTAAAAATTGATATTGGCGGATCTACCTTTAATAAATCTAAAGAAATCGCTAGAATCGATCCGACAGCAATTCCTAAAAATACGCGATCGCCTAGTAAATAAACTAGAGCTAAGGTCATGCCTGATGGGAACCAAACTGATGCAACCGTGGCAGGTAAGGTTGCAAATTTGTGACTAAGGTCTACCCCAATCGCATAGGCGATCGCTATTAGTAGATTAAGAATCAGAAATTGAAAAATTCCCTTCTGTAATAGCCAATTACCTTTCATGCAATCAATATGAAATTGTTAGGAATATTTTATTTTACAGGTTACATTACCTCTTTCAGCATCCAAAATCCCGCAAAATGTTCTTCATCGGGGCTAGTCTGTACCGCTAAGAAATGAAAACCTTGAGAACTTTGTTTCGATTTTTCAAAGGCAGCGCCTTGATCGATCGCCTCTTTATCTTTAGGTGCTTGTAAATTCGCCAAAACCCATCTCGCATCAGCACTTGCTTCTAATTGCATTTGGGTGCGATCGCCTAATAAATTACGCTCAAACTTGATAAACACAGGATCAACTCCCGACATCCAAGCTGCCAGAGCCGTCGCTCTTGCCGAAATAATAATAATCCCTGAAATAACTGTATCAGGATCAAGATTGCTGATATCAAGAAGTTCACTAAAGTCCATTGACCACTCGTTTGCATCAGCAAAATCACCAGCCTTCAGCGAAACTGATATCCATCGCTCACCCATTAGAGCATCAGGAACAGGCTTAGGATCTTGCGCTGCTAATACTTTCAACGGCAAAGGATTAGGATCAACAGCTTGAAATCCATCACGATTGGGATAAATACTTGCCATTCTCTCAGCAAGCCATGCTGACAGCGTAAATACGCGCCGCGATGCTTGCCCTGCAATCCCCGCTAATTTGCAACCGCGCATAATGATATTGGTCATACTCGGACGAAAGAATCGGATCTTGATTGGAGTCTGTCCTGTAGTTGCTACGCAGTCAGCCAGTTGCTGCGCTAACCATTCTGAGTTTACTTCCGTGGGTGGACATTCCTGCACCCATTCAAACTGACGTTCGCGATCGCAGATCAGCAATTCCCAAACTTTTTTATTATTGCTATCCAGTAAGGGACGGGAATAAAAATCTAACTCCCAAATCTTCGACATAACTTAATTTCTAACTTGACTTTGATAAATTCGCTTATTTATGTTATCGCGATCGAAACCCTAAAATTAAGGGAGGCGCAAAGCACCTCCCTTAATTTGGTTACAAAAAAGAGGAGCAAACGTCGTTTGCTCCTCTTTTTTGTGACAAAAGCTTAAAGATTAGCCTTCGACAATTACTTTGCCAGCCATGCCAGCGCCACGGTGAGGAGAGCAATAGTAAGAAAACTCACCAGCTTCGCTGAAAGTGGACTCTAGCTCAGCCTTGGGCTTTTGAATCAACTTTTTGTGAGAAAGTTCTGCATGACCATCAAATATGATGTTGTGAGGGAAAGCTTTGTTGTTAACCCATTTAACAGTGTCGCCAACTTTGATTGTGACCACTTTAGGATCAAATACTAGCTGACCACTATCAGAACCCATCTTCACGGTGACTACCTCAGCCGCAGCAGGGGAAGCAGTCATGAAGAAGCTACCAACAACAAACAAGAGGCTCGCGATCGCCAGACCAATGTTTTTCGCAAAAGAAGAAATATTCATAATTAACTACTAACTAAAATTCAACTTGACTCGCAATAATTCGACTCGACTCGAATTATTACGACTAAAACACGTAGAGAAAAGCTAACGAGTTTAGCTTTTTTGTAACTAGACTGTGACTCTACTAAAAGCACAGGTCTCTATTTTAATAGTATATCTTTCCACCGCCCCATCTGATCCCTTGAACTTTTGGTTCATACAGGATATAACCCGCAATCAGCTTGAGGTCATTGTCGGTATATCCACGCATGATTGGGAAGATATCGGTACTCTTGAGGCTAGGATGAACGTCATAGATCTCAGTTACACCGTCATAGGTGGTTGGCTTCTTCATGTAATCAACCAAGCCGAGGACGTTGTTACGCACTGGATAGGCTCCAGCCAAGGATTCAGGAGAAAGATTGACGTTAGGATTGGTGAAGGTTGCACCGCCAAGATGGCAAGTAGCACAGGCATTGGAGAATAATTTCTTGCCCTTAGAAATGTCTTTTTGAGTCAAGACAATATTGGTGGTTGCGTTAAGGGGAACGGTACGCAGTTCGATGGGAATATCTGCTGCGCTAACACTAGGAGTAAAAAGCTGGAAGGCTAGCATTACGAATGCGATCGCTACCGCTAAATATTTAAAAGGATTTTTGTTCATAATAATTACGATTACGATTACGGAGATAAGTTAATTTATCTAAGTTTATATAAAAGAATTTGACCTAAACTCAAAGATTTGTTGCGTTCTTGCGATCGCAATTAATCTTTGGGATTTTTAGAATTTTGGGCTTCGGATGCCATGATTACGGCTTTTGCGTCTTCCAAAGCAAGTTTGGTTTCGGCATCTTGGTAAGCGATGCCAAGGCGATCGCATAGTTTAAATACAGACTCAAGGGTGAGTTTGTAGTCTTCCGCGATCTCAGCGATCGAATAATCAGCAAAGCCCATAACAATACTCTTATCTAGTTAATTCTAGAGACGTTTGTGCTATTTTCTCATGCAAAGGGGAGACAAAACCCAAAAAGTAAAGGCGGCGCATCGCGCCGCCTTTACTTTTTGGGCTAGATAATGAAGATAGTAGTAAACAGTGAACAACCATGACAAATACTTCTAATAACCCACCTGTTGATTTACCTGTTAGTGTTGCTGTAACGGCGGCGATCGCAGTTACTCAAGCGCCAGATGAGATCGTGATCAATCGTGAAATTGCGATCGCAGGAACCGCCGACTTTTCTCAAGTTTTGCAAATTTTAGTCACATTGCCCAACGATACCGCCGTTGCCGTCCAAACTAACCCAACCGCAGGTACTTGGCTTGCCAAAATCACGGCTGGTTTACCCATTGCTTCGGCGACATTTTTACGAGTCAGGGCGATCGGCACAAATAATCAGCTTTTGAGCGAGCAGATCGTCAATATATTGGTTAAAAATCCTGATATTGCCTTGACCACAAAGCAAGCTACCTTTTTTAAAATTTCTCCTGCGGATTCGGCAACTTTACCAGCCAATGGCAAGGTGGAAGTTATGGCTGGGCAAACTTTTGAAGTTTTACGGTATGGCTCAGTCGGTGGACATATCAAGGTTTTTCTCAAACAACCAATCGCCCCTGTCGGTGAGTTTGGTTATTTTTATGCACTCCATGTCAACCTGAACGCACCGATCACGCTCACGGTTAAGCAAGACACAATTTTTAAGATTTCAACAGCCGCTTCGCAGTCTTTGCCCTTTACCCAAAAAGCAGAGGTGAAGGCGGGGACAAAATTTTTGCTTGATGGGGACTATGCGATCGCTGATAGCCATGTGAAAGTCAAACTCGCGCAACCCCTTGCACCTGTCGGACAAGTTGGTTACTTTTTCTTGCCCCATGTGGATTTGGCAAAGTTGGGAGAATCAGTCGATTTTTCTAATCCTGCCGATGTCAGCAATATCCCGATCGCAGGCGCGATCTTGACTA
>CASBRC010000255.1 GCA_949128015.1 Synechococcales cyanobacterium PMM_0003 | reverse complement strand
GTAGTAAGCATCAGCATAGTCAGAATTTAGGCTAATGGCTTTGTTGTAGTCAGAGAGCGCTCCTTGATTGTCTCCTAATGAGTGCTTCACATTCCCTCGATTTGTATAAGCCGCAGCATGGTCAGGTTTGAGGCGAATTGATTGATTGAAGTCAATGATCGCTCCTTCATTATCTCCTTTATTTTGCTTTTCTAGAGCGCGATAAAAATATTCACTAGCGGATAAAGAACGAGGTTGCGGTGGAACAGAAATAGTCGGTGAAGATATATTTGGAATAGCTGAAATCGATTCTCCTTTCTTTCTTAAAATGAGAATTTTGGCTGCTTCGTTATTTGCGAGATCGAACTCGATCGCAACCTTACCCCATTGAAATGCTTTTTCATAACTCTTACCTGCCCCGATCGCATCATAAAACCCCTGAGAAAACTTAATCGCCACATTATCCGCAACTACATCCCGCATCCCAATCGTAATAGGCACAGAATTAGCGATCGCATTACCCTGCACATCAGAATAACAAGCATTTAAAACCACACATTCCAAATGCTCATCACAAAGTTGCAACAATCTCGCAAGGGGTTGAGCAGGCACAAAGCGGATCTCATTTGTATCAACTAAGTGCGATCGCACCTCACCACTATCAGATCGATAGATCGCCGCCGCCGACTCATCACTAACAAATAGCAAACCCTGCTCACCCGCGCCATGACCGCTAAAATGCAACACATGGGGTTCAAAATCTAACAAAGCGCGACGCAATTCCGAAGGCGTAGCGGCAAGCTGATATTCCACCAAAAAATTATCACGCTTGCGCGATCGCTTTAAAGCCGTTTGGATCGTTTTTACCTCATAGTCTAACTTCAGAGGAGAAGATCCCAAAGGATTCGCCGCCACCACCAAAATCCGCACGCGATCGCCAACTTGCTCCTGCCGCTCCGCAATACCAAGATTCAGGTTTTGAACATTTACAGTCCCACCCTGTACATTAATACCAATTTTTTCAGCTAATGGATCGGTCATATACGCAAAGATGGGAATAATATTTTATTATCGTTAACTTTTTGTTTAATTACAAGTGTTATTGCCTGCTATTTTTTGCGCTAGCTCGTTAGCGATCGCATTATTATCAAACGCTTTACACGCAGTACAATTAAGCAAAACGCGATCGCATTTGAGTCAGCTAAAATTAGCGATCGCTAAAACATCAAAAAATATTATGGATTCAGACAAACAAGCTCACCCTACTTTTTTACTCGTTGACGGACATTCCCTCGCGTTTCGCGCTTTTTATGCCTTTGGCAAACATCCCGAAGGCGGCTTGCGAACCTCCACAGGAATCCCGACCAGTATTTGTTTTGGCTTTTTAAAAGCATTAATCGAAATGCTCGATCGCGAAAAACCTACAGCAGTTGCGATCGCATTTGATCTCGCCGTACCAACATTTCGCCATGAGATCGATGAAACTTATAAGGCAAATCGGATCGAAACTCCCGAAAGTTTTATTCCTGACATGAAGAACTTACAGAGGGTTTTAGCGGCAATGAATCTGCCCGCGATTACCCAAGCAGGTTTTGAGGCGGATGATGTATTGGGAACTCTCTCACAGGCGGCGAGTGCTGAGGGGTATACGGTCAAAATATTAAGTGGCGATCGCGATTTATTTCAGTTAGTTAATATTGATAAGCGGATTTCAGTGTTGAACTTAGGACAAAAAGATAAAATTGTCGAATATCATGCTGATCAAGTAAAAGAAAGGCTAGGTGTATTGCCCACTCAGGTTGTGGACTATAAAGCGTTATGTGGTGATGCTTCGGATAATATTTCTGGGGTACGCGGTATTGGTGAGAAAACTGCCATTAAATTAATTGAAGAATATGGGACTTTAGAGAATATTTTGGCGGCTGTGCCGAACATGAAAGGAGCAGTTAAAATCAAGCTAGAGCAGGGGATTGAGGCGGCTAAACACTCGCAATTTATGGCGACGATTAAGACCGATGTGCCGCTTCCGATTGCGATCGCAGATTGCAAGTTGACAGGTTTTGATACTGCTGAGTTAATTCCTTTGTTAGAAGAGCTTGAGCTTAAGGCTTTTGTAAATCGGGTTGATCAGATTCAGGCGAAGTTGTCGGGGAACTATGATAAAAAGCCCTCACCCCCTTCGACAGGCTCAGGGCAACGCCCAGCCCCTCTCCCTGTGGGAGAAGGGAGTAAGACTTTATCTCAAAAACAAGAGAATGGGGAAGATGAGGAGTTGTGGTTTGACTTTGCTAAGCAGGAAGCAGAAACTGCGATCGCAAATTCTGCTTCACTCAAGTTAGATGTACAGATTATTGATACGATCGCAAAACTAGAGCAGCTATGCAAAACTCTCAGTAGCAAACAACCCGCAGCATGGGATACCGAAACATCGGCGTTGAATCCCTTTGAAGCAGAACTAGTAGGAGTGGGTTGTTGTTGGGGTGACTCGATTAGTGAGATTGCTTATATTCCGTTAAGTCATAGTGAAGGGCAAAATCTGAAATGGGAAGAGGTGAGAGAAATTCTCAAACCCATTCTCGAAGATGCTAGTTATCCAAAATATTTACAGAATGCTAAGTTCGATCGCTTAATGTTTAAGGCGGCAGGAATTGAACTCGCAGGCGTAATCTTCGATACGATGATCGCTAGTTATGTGATCGATCCTGAAGCTAGTCATAAGCTTGATGACATGGCGATGGATTTGCTAAAGATTCGCACGGTTAGTTTTAAGACTCTAGTTGGTAAGCGCAAATCGATCGCCGAAGTTGCGATTCCCTTGGTCGCTCAATATTGTGGGATGGATACCTACATTACTTATCACATTAGACCAATTTTACAAGAGCAATTAACTGCTGTACCTGAGCTTTGGGATTTATTCCAAAATGTGGAAATGGCACTTGAACCGATTTTGGCAAAAATGGAATGGCGTGGAATTAGGATCGACAAGGAATATTTGAGCGTGTTTTCTAAGGAACTAGAAAAGGACTTAGATGCACTTGCGATCGCAGCCTATGCTCAGGCTGGCGAAGAGTTCAACCTCAATTCACCAAAACAATTGAGTGAGATTTTACAAAAGAAATTAGGCGAAAAATTTACCAAGAAATCGCGCAAAATCGCGACAGGCTATTCTACTGATGTTGCGGTGCTAAATAAACTCGAAGGGGAAGATCCACTGATTGACACAATTCTCGAAAATCGCACTCTTGCCAAGCTCAAATCTACCTACGTTGATGCTTTGCCATCAATAACTCAGCCAAAGACTGGGCGCGTACATACCGATTTTAATCAAACTGTAGCTGCTACAGGACGCTTAAGTAGTTCCAATCCTAATCTGCAAAATATTCCTATTCGCACTGCGTTTAGTAAGCGAATTAGAGCAGGATTTTTACCTAAAGAGAATTGGATCTTGATGGCTGCTGACTACTCGCAGATTGAACTGCGGATTTTGGCGCACTTGAGCCAAGAGCCTGAATTGATTCGTGCTTTTAATGCGGGTGAGGATGTGCATACTGTTACTGCACAACTGCTCTTGGAGAAAGAAGAAGTAACCAGTGATGAGCGTCGCTTGGCGAAAATTATTAACTATGGCGTGATTTATGGCATGGGGGCGCAGAAATTTAGCCGTGATATTGGTGTGTCGGTAAAAGTCGCTAAGCAGTTTATCGAGAAGTTCAACCAGCGTTATGAGCGAATTTTTACTTATATGCAGGATGTGGAATTTGAAGCAGAACGAGATGGCTATGTGAAAACGGTTTTAGGAAGGCGGCGCTATTTTCGTGGGCTGAGTCAGACTGGTGGCTATCAAAAGGCGGCTCTTTTGCGATCGGCGGTCAATGCCCCAATTCAGGGAACTAGTGCTGACATTATTAAGATTGCGATGTTGCGGGTAGATGAGCTTCTACAGGGCTATCAGGCGAAGTTGCTTTTGCAAGTTCATGATGAACTTGTATTTGAAGTTCCACCTGATGAAGTTGCAGAATTACAGCCAAAAATTAAAGCGGCGATGGAGTCTGCTGTGGAGCTTTCAGTCAAGCTGGAAGTAGATATTCATACTGGGAAGAATTGGATGGAGGCTAAGTAAAAGTACAAATAACCCAAAACCCAATTTTTAGTAAAAGCCCTGCGAAGCAGGGCTTTTACTAAAAATTGGGTTTTATTATGAGAATTGCTGCATAAAAGCCAAGAAGATTGCCCACTATAGTATGATCCTCAAAGCCAACGATCCTGTTTAGTCAGAGAGTTAGTCATACTATGCGTATTGCCATATTTACCGAGACATTTTTACCTAAAATTGATGGCATCGTTACCCGACTTAAATATACCGTTGAATATTTAGTTAAGCTCGGTAATCAAGTACTAGTGTTTTCGCCCGATGGTGGACTCAAAGAATATTGTGGCGCAGAGATTTACGGCGTGTCAGCGTTTGATTTCCCACTATATCCAGAACTAAAAGTTGCTTTGCCACGCCCTTCAATAGGCTCTGCCCTTGAACAGTTCAAGCCCGATATTGTCCATATTGTGAATCCTGCAATTTTAGGAATGTCAGGGCTGTATTATGCCAAAACAATGAATTATCCGCTAATGGCTTCCTACCACACTCATTTACCGCAGTATTTGCAACATTACGGGCTAGGGTTCCTTGAGGGTGTGATGTGGGAATTAGTTAAAAACACGCATAACCAAGCCGCCCTAAATCTTTGTACTTCGACTGTAATGATCGATCAACTGCGATCGCATGGTGTCGAGCGTCTTGATCTTTGGCAGCGTGGCGTGGATACGGTGCAGTTTCACCCAAAATTTAAAAGTGCAGAAATGCGATCGCAACTTAGCCAAGGACACCCAGAAGATACGCTATTTCTCTATGTGGGCAGACTTTCAGCTGAAAAAGAAATCCAACAAATTTTGCCAGTGCTACAAGCAATCCCCAACAGTCGCCTTGCCCTTGTTGGTAATGGCC
>CASBRC010000254.1 GCA_949128015.1 Synechococcales cyanobacterium PMM_0003 | reverse complement strand
TTCATACTCATAACGATGCTGGCTTAGCAGTTGCAAATGCGATCGCCGCCGTTCAGCATGGCGCGACGATGGTACAAGGCACAATCAACGGCTATGGCGAGCGCTGCGGCAATGCCAATCTCTGCACGGTGATTCCCAATTTGCAACTCAAAATGGGCTATGACTGCATTGCATCTGAAAAACTCGCCCAACTCACCGAAGTCTCTCGCCAAGTCAGCGAAATTGTCAACCTTGCGCCCGACGACCACGCCCCTTTTGTCGGTGCTTCTGCCTTTGCCCATAAAGGCGGGATTCATGTCAGCGCAGTGCAACGCAACCCTCTCACCTATGAACATATTGCTCCAGAGAGCATTGGCAATAATCGCCGCATTGTCATCTCTGAGCAAGCAGGTATCAGCAATGTGATCTCCAAAGTAGAAACCTTCGGCATTTGTCTGCGAAAAGAAGATCCTGCTTGTCGCCAAATCTTGCAAATGACGAAAGATCTCGAACAAATCGGCTATCAATTTGAGTCGGCAGAGGCAAGTTTTGAATTATTAGTCCGTGAAGCTTTAGGCGATCGCCCCAAATTTTTTACAATTAGCAGTTTTCATGTTTACTGCACTACGGACGCTAATCACATTGATGGTGCGGTCAATTCTCAAGCCACAGTCAAAGTGCTTGTCAAAGATGAAGAACATCTCACTGCCGCCGAAGGTAACGGGCCAGTTGCGGCTCTTGATATCGCACTTCGCAAAGCGCTGATCGGTTTCTATCCTGAAATTGCTAATTTCTATCTCACTGATTACAAAGTCCGAATTCTCAATAGCGATTCTGGAACTCAAGCGACGACGAGAGTATTAATCGAATTTAGTAATGGGAAAAGGCGCTGGTCTACGGCTGGAGTCTCAAACAACATTATCGATGCATCTTGTAAAGCTCTAGGTGAAGGCTTAGAGTACGGGCTTCTTTCCGCAGTTCGTCACACCAAGGTTTAGTAGTTCGATATCGATCGGTGTTGGTGATGCGTTTATCTTGCTATATGATCGATGATGTCGGTCATATAGCAAATATGGCGATCGCATCTCACCATTTCACAGCAAGCATGAAGTATCAAGCCCGTATATTTGTCACCTTACGTCCATCCGTTCTCGATCCCGCAGGTACTGCTGTCCAGTCCGCACTTAAGCAAATGGACTATCACGTTGACTCTGTCCGCATTGGTAAGTATGTCGAAATCGTCCTAGAGGCAACTGATGAGGCGGAAGCAGCTCAAAAGTTAGATGAAACCTGCGATAAGCTTTTGGCAAATCCAGTAATCGAAAATTATCGCTTTGAGTTAACGGCGATCGCACAGGAGTCTAAAGTATGAAATTTGGCATTCTCGTTTTCCCAGGTTCAAATTGCGATCGCGATGTTGCTACAGTCACAAGCGGTATTTTGCAGCAACCGACCAAGCTAATCTGGCACACAGACACAGACATTAGTGATTGTGATGTGGTGGTTGTACCTGGGGGATTTAGTTATGGTGATTACCTGCGATGTGGGGCGATCGCCAGATTTGCACCCGTAATGCGATCGCTACAGGAGCACGCCGCTAAGGGCAAATATGTACTTGGTATCTGTAACGGCTTCCAGATTTTAACCGAGTCGGGTTTATTGCAAGGAGCCTTGGTTCGTAATCGTGATTTGCACTTTATTTGCGATCGCGCACCGTTGCGAGTTGAACGCAATGATTTAGCATTCACCAAGAAATATCAAACACAGCAAGTTATTACCTTACCGATCGCCCATGGAGAAGGTTGTTATTTTGCCGATGCTGACACTCTCAAAGAACTCGAAGATCATAATCAAGTTGTGTTCCGTTATTGCGATGCGATCGGCAATGTAAATGTCGAGTCAAATCCGAATGGCTCTCTGGACAATATTGCAGGTATTTGCAATAAACAAGGGAATGTGATCGGTATGATGCCCCATCCAGAACGTGCTGCCGAAGGGGTTTTGGGTGGAACTGATGGCAAAGCTTTGTTTGAAGGTTTACTTGAGAGCTTATTAATCAATGCCTAGCCTGTATCTAATTCGTCATGGCATTGCTGAGGAACGCGGAAATTACGAAGATGATACGCAGCGACCTCTCACTGACGAAGGGCGCAAAAAAACTAAGCAAGTTGCTAAACGCCTTTATGACTTAGGTTTGCGATTTGATTTATTGCAAACTAGTCCCTTAGTTCGCGCTCAACAGACTTCTGATATCTTTGCTAATGTCTTTAGCGACTGTCCCGTTCAGCAATCATCAACACTTGCTCCTGAAGGAAGTTTTGATGATTGGCTAACTTGGGCTTCCGAATGGATCTCCCAACATCCACAACCTACAAGAGCTTCTCTTGGAATCATTGGTCATGAGCCAGACCTAACCACTTGGGCAGAAATGCTGATCTGGGGAGAGTCTAAGGGTGTCTTAGTATTAAAGAAAGCTGGCATTATCGGTTTAGCCCTGCCCGAAACGCAACCTTGGATTAGTAATGGAATTCTATTCTTATCCATTCCGCCCAAGCTGCTAATTTAACATTTTAGGATTTGCGATCGCACTAACATGAGCAATTTTGCGAGCTATAGCGTTTTCAAATGAGCGTGGTACGAGCGTCACATTCATAAAACCAGCCAAAGAAGTCAGATTCGGAGATAGAATTGAAAGCGAGAGTAATAAAAAAGATTCTGGCAACACTAAAAAATAGTCAATATATAGCTCTGCCGATCGCAGTTTGTCAAAATTTGATTTTGGGGCGATCGCTTTTGTTTGTGTGGGAGATTTTGCGATCGCGG
>CASBRC010000253.1 GCA_949128015.1 Synechococcales cyanobacterium PMM_0003 | reverse complement strand
GGCACACCCAAATCCTGCATCACATTGCGAATTTGGCGCTGGATTAAATTGTCTAGATTGCCTTGTTCCGACTTAAGACGGCTAGCAATATCATTGAGAATTTCCGAAGCCTGTTCAGGATCGATCTTGCCATCTTTGACCCAATCTTCACTGGCTTCTTTGATTTTTTCTAACACAATGGATGTCGTACCAACACCAAGCATTAGCAACTGCTTCAGCAAATTATTGCTATCCATAAATCTATATGCTCCTCAAAGCCGATCTGTATCCATCATACCCCTCAAATTGAACAAGGGGCTTAAGCCCCTTGCAAACCCCAAAATCGGTTTTTTGAAAGAGCCGCCGTAGGCGGCTCTTTCAAAAAACCGATTTTTATAATCAGAATTGCTGTTGCCAATGTCGCTAGATTCTGCGATCGCTATTCTTTTCTATACTTTTAAGGTTACAGACATTTGCCTCAGCGATTGTTATACTTTAAGCTGCTTTAAATTTACAAAAACTTTCAGGTAAGTCTATTTATGATCCGTGCCGTAATCGAAACCGCAAAAGGAACAATTCGTGCTGAGTTTGATGACCAACACGCCCCACTTACTGTCAAAAATTTCGTAGACCTAGCCAAGCACGGTTTTTATGACGGGCTAACTTTTCACCGTGTCGAGCCAGGTTTTGTAATCCAAGGTGGCGATCCTCTTGGTAACGGTACTGGTGGATCGGGCGATCGCATCAAGCTGGAAATCTGGGCTGATGGTGACACCGAAGCTACTATTGGCAACATTCTAACTGGTGGTAAGAAACCAGTGCTTAAGCACAATAAAGCAGGCGTATTTTCGATGGCGCGTACTAATGACCCGAATAGTGCCACCAGTCAATTTTTTATTACCCTTGGTGATGCATCGTTTTTGGATGGTCAATACGCAGCTTTTGGTCATACCGCAGACACTGAAGTAGCTCAAGCCATCCGTCGTGGAGACAAAATTCTCTCAATCAAAGTCGAAGACTAAAATTAGGGCTTACGCAATTGAGACGAAAACCCTTGATTTTTCGTTAAGAACTCAACTCTGAAATATCGATGTTTCGTCAAAATGCGTAAGTCCTAATAATTTACAGTCATTGAGAATTCAATTATTCATATATTACTTCCACAATATTTGGATTGGATAATCATTAAATAATTGATCGCAACCAACAATAGTTAAGTTGTTACTGATTGCTTGAGAAATTATCATTCGATCAAATGGGTCGCCATGATGTAGAGGCAGATTTTTATAGATTTGGGTATCTACAAATGTGATTGGTAAAATTTCAATATTCAATGAATTTAGAACATCTAACAAATTATCATATTCATTTTGCATAGAAAGCTTATTTTTGCCCGTTTTAATTGCAATTTCCCAAAGGCTAATAATGCTTAAATAGACATTATCCGCAGAAAATTCAATGGTTTCTTTAGCTTTCTCAGTAAGGCTCGTATTTCCTTCAATATACCAAATGAATGTATGTGTATCTAACAGTACATTCATATTTACATATACTCCTCAAATTCTTCCAATGGCGCATTGAAATCTCCTGACATCGAAATCTTTCCTTGCCAAATGCCAAAACCATCGCGCTTTTTAGGTTGTTTTACCTCTAAATCTTCTGTGCGATTTGGTTCATCAAGAGATTGAGTAACAGTAGTATTACTTTGCTTCGCATAATTGCTCTTGAGAAATTCAATATAATGAAATACTTCAACCTGTAAAGAATGAGGTAGTTGTTTTAAGCTTTCTTCAATATTTTGAAAGGTTGATGTTTTTAGCATAGTTATTTCTCTTTTCATAAAAAAGAATGGTGCAAAGCACCATTCTTTTTTATGAAGATACTAAACTCTGAATAACGGATTGTAAGTCAGTGAGAACTTGCGATGAATTATTACCATTTGACATAACCCCTAAATCTTGGATTGCCGACTCTAACTGGGGTCGCAATGTATCGACAATATCCTGTACAGGACGTAAAAGCTGCTCTTGAGCAATAATTTGCCCTAATAACTCAGCTAATACTTTAATGCGATCTTGCTGTTGTACTTCGGCTGTCCGAATAGCTTGCTCTTGTTGTAAATGCTCCTGAGTTTGCTTACTGAGTACTTCTTGCTGTTGTTGAGTATAATTTCTTACAGCCTCGATTTGGCTTTCCATTTTCCGCAGTTCTTGTTCTTGACGATTTTTTTGAGCTTCAATTTGTGATAGCAAAGGCAATAAACTCTGCACAGGGCTTTCTTCAACGGTAAGCCCTTTACGACGATCTAGAACTGCTTTTTGTTGATTTAGCACCGATAGGCGCTCCTGCATACTGCGTCTCATCCCTGAAACGCTCTCTTCAAGAAGTTTATATTGTTCCTCGGCAAATTCTTTATTGCTTTCTAGCTCAATGCGTCCAAACTGATCAGCGGTTTCCACCTCACTTTGTAAGTCGGCAATTTCGCCTTCCAATCCCGCTAACTCATCTTCTTGAGCACTGACATAATTTACTAACTTATCAAAATCAGCTTGAAGAGCCTTAATCGTTGACTCTAGATCTTCAATAGACATTGACTGTAAGCGGCTTTCCTCTTCTGGACTAAGTACCTCCATGCTACCTGGCCCCCCAAAGGCTTCGATCGCATTGGAAGTCTGCTCATAAAGATCGACTTGGGCATCAAGTTGGACCCTAGACATCGCCATATTATTTTCTTGCAACTTTAAGATGCCGCGCTGAGCTTTAAGCTCTGCTTGGGCATCAGCTAAGGCAATTTGCGTTTGCTGCCATTGACTTTTACGGATATTAAGTTCTTCTGTAGACTTACTGAGAATACTTTTTTGTTTCTCGGATTCATTTTTAAGCCCATCCAAACTTTGCCAAAATCCTGTCAGTATTTCTTGACGCTGGTTGAGTAGATCGACAGCGCTGTGGATTTTATCCCTGAGAGAATCTGGATTTGTAAAACTTGTTGATAATTGGCTGATCAGCGTCTTGATATGCTCAGCCTGATCAACTGTTAGAGCCGCCGCTTTAGCTTCAAACTGTCCCCGTTCTGCTTCAATATTGTTGCGTAACTGTTCGATTTCACTACGCTCTTTGGCAAATTTAGATTCTAAATCCTCGATCTCTAGCTTTCTCGCGTCAAGATGTTCTAGTTCTAGTTCTTTGTGTTCTAATTCCTGCTCACGACGATGTAACTCTTGGCTTTGAAAGTTGAGAGATTGTTTCCACTGTTCAACTTCTTCTTCGGCGGACTTATACTTATCTTGCGATCGCGAAAAAGCCTGCAAAATATTGACAATTTTTTTAGATGCATCTTGGATACTTTGCACTTGATTACTGCTTGTAATTTCAGCAATAACCATTTGACCATCTTTAAAATCTTTCGCCTGACTCGAATCTTGAACCGATAAGACCTGCTCATTAGTAATCGACTGCCAAATATTTTCACCCGTATTACGTGCTAATAGACGGACTGACGAGTTACCACCTAATCCAAAAGCTGCTTGAGTTTTTTGAAGTTCCGCTAAGTACTGCACGCTGAATATACTCCTATTTTGCTAATGCTAGCTTACAGATTGACATGACGAAAGAGCGAAAACCCGTCACAGACAATACAAAATAGCCTAAATCCTAGTCTCATACTACCTAATTGCATAGGCATTTTGGCGATATATTTTTTAAAAGTCTATTGCCTAACGTTTTTGGGGTCAAGCGCATCGCGTAAGCTATCACCCAAGAGATTAAATGATAGCACCGTCAACACAATCGCTAATGCAGGAACCCACACTAGCCAAGGTTGCAAAATTACAATCGAAGCATTTGTAGACACAGACAGCATGTTACCCCAAGATGGGTCAGGAGGCTGAATGCCAAGTCCTACTAGGCTCAAAACCGCCTCTACAACTATAAATCGAGGGATATCGAGTGTTGCAGAAATAATAATAAATGTGATGGTTTGCGGTAAGACGTGATTGACAATGATCCGTAGTGGGCTTGCTCCTGATGCACGCGCTGCCAAAATAAAGGTTTGTTGTTTGATTGATAGTACTTGCCCTCGAATAATTCTTGCTAGCCCAGCCCATGAGACAAAAGAGATAATTGCAATAATTAATGCGAATCGCTGAGTATTACTGATTTGAGGCGGCAAAATTGCAGCTAATGCTACTAACAAATAAATTGAAGGAACTGACATCAAAACTTCAACAAAACGCATCAAGACTACATCAAGCCAGCCACCAATATAGCCAGAAATACCACCAACGAGGCAACCAACCGTGTAGGAAATGATTGTCCCGATAAAGCCAATTAAGAGGCTAATTCTGCCGCCATGCAGTAAACGGGTTAACTGATCTCGTCCTTGCTCGTCGGTTCCGAGTAGGTTTAGTTGAGCAGAGCTGGTAGTGCCAAACAAATGCCCACCATAAAAGAGTTGAATTTGTGAGGGTTTTGTATAGTCGATCAGCAGGGCGCGATCGCCTGTTTCCATATCGACTTTGCCCTGAGTCGTTGGGTAGACATGAGCGCCGATATATTGCCCTTGGCGATCGTGCCAATGAATTTGAGTGGGTGGCAATAATGCGCCGTTTTTCGCCGATTCGTTAACACCATAAGGAGCCACAAAGTCAGCAAATATGGCAGATGCATAGAAAGTCGTTAAGATAACAATGCCAATCCAAGCGAGAGGATTGGCTCTGAGTCGTTTCCACCAAGTCATTAGGAGCCTTTCAGTGCTTTAACAAAATTTTTGCGATAGTTACCGTTCATGACGAACAAGACTGGCCAGAGCAAAGCTAGTCCGATCTGATTTCCCGAAAAGTCGGTACGGCGAAAACCTTGCAAAAATTTCACTACGCCAAATACATAGCCAACTAGTACCAAAACCACAATAAATTTCATATATCAATCTTTGTTGAGTTAGTTATCTAATTTAGCATCAAAAACTCCAGCCCATTCTGCCCACAGCCGATCACCTATTACCTTACCTTTGGTAAAAATTTCCTGATTGTGTTGATCTGGATTTGCAATTTCACCTAAATAAGCAGCCGATATCGCCCCTGATTGAACTGTAATTTGCTGATGATTGCTTAGCCACGACCTTTGGGCGCGATCGCTGATGACGCTCCAATTATGGGGCGTACTGAGGAAATAATACAAACTGCTTGCGATCGCATCGGATAATCCCCTATCTGATCTATGGGCAGTGATCGCACTGGCTCCTTGATCGACAAATTCTTGAGCTAGTTGTAATTGATCTAAGCAATGTTGTTGAGATTGGTGATCATGGCTCAAAGCTCTTCTTTTACGAAAGTCATGACAAATTTGACTAACAAATGATCGTGGATTTAATTCATCACGACAGGCTAAGGCGATCGCATAAGCTAGCACCAATTCTTGAATATCAGCATTGCTATGGGACTGTAATCCTAATATTCGCGATCGCACTTCTTGTAAGTCCTGATGCCAATATGCACCGATTGCGATCGCTACGATGCTTAGGTCTATTTCGTTTGCTAAATCCAAATTATAAAGCGAGTCAGTAGTTACGCAATTAATCAAGGATTCTAAGTGATCAATAAAATTTGGTGGCACTGTTAGCAAAATGCTGGTAAAAATAGCGCGAAATCGACTTTTTAAAGATATCTGTGTCAAAAACATAAACTTTATGGATAGCTATTGCCAGTGTAATCATAATTGCTGGCTTTTTTATTGGGATATCAAATAAATAAAAGCTGCGATCGCAATTGCTATCAACAAAATATAAATAGTCACCCGTCCCCACACCGCGACAAACAAACACAATAAACCCCAAAAAGTTACTCTGGTTGTACCATTCCAAGCAGGACGAAATCGGATGATTTCTGCTTTTTCATAGGAGTGGATCTGATTAATCGTCAAAACCTTGTAATGCAATCTACCAAATGGATGTAAAAGTTTGAATTGTTGATAGCGATGATGCGCTGTTTTCCAGCGATTACGGAGATTTTTTGCTTTGCCAACATACAACACAATCCATAGCGCCGTAATGTAGTACACGCCTGCATCTTGGGGTAATTCTTTTAGCTTTGCAACAGGTTTAGATGGTAGCCAAAAAATACGAAGCCATTCAGTCATAGGTAATTCACTATCTTAGATTGTCTATTCCTAGGTATTTGCCTACTTTTGGGCAATTGTCATAAAAGTTAGGCTACGATCAATCTGCTTTACTCAAATAATCTAGTTAGGTTTCGCCCATATGACAGATTTTAATCGCGGCATCATGAAGTTTAAAAATGCCGATAGCCCTTTGTCAATTGCGCTTTCTAGCATTGTCGTTTTGAGTGCGATCGGTTTCCTACTCTGGTGGGGATTCCAGACTGCTTACGTCTAAGATTAAATAAAAGGCGGTGCAATGCACCGCCTTTTATTTGCTAAGTTAAGCTAAAGCTCATAGTTTAACAAGTTACCGAATTAATGACCGTCACTATTTCTCAAGATGAATCACTCGGATCAGCGATCGGCGCTATCCCCAGTGGGCTATTTATTGTTACTTCTCAACAAAATGGCAAAACTGCCTCCATGCTTGCCTCATGGGTACAACAATCTGGGTTTACTCCTCCTTCGGTGACAATTATTGTTGCTAAAGGTAGACCAATTGAGTCTTTTTTGACTGTTGGCAATCCTGTGGTTGTAAACATTGCTGAAAAAGGTCAGGCAAAAATTGTCGGACATTTTGCTAAAGGGTTTGCTGCTGATGTTGATCCTTTTGATGGCATTGGCACAGCAATTGCTCCCAGTGGTCAGCCCTATCTAACCGATGCGATCGCATATCTTGACGCAACTGTCACTGGCACACTTGACGCTGGAGATCACACGGTCATTTTGGCAAGTATCACCGCAGGTGATCGCCTCCGTGAAGGCGAACCTGCGACCCATACGCGCAAAAATGGCTTCAAGTATTAAAAACTAAAAAGCAGGTGGCAGCGTTTTACGCTGCCACCTGCTTTTTAGTTTTTAATACTTGAAGCCATTTTT
>CASBRC010000252.1 GCA_949128015.1 Synechococcales cyanobacterium PMM_0003 | reverse complement strand
TTTATTCTCTGATTTGCGATCGCCACGGATCATCGTCATCGGTGTTTCTTGCTGACAGTGCGGACAATGCAGCTTAGACTCTCTCACTGTTCCCTCCTTCTTCGCCGCGATCATTTCAGCATCAGATACATTAGATTCGATCAGGATGTTGAAACTGCCTTCAGCCTCTTTCCCCTCAAGAGGGACTAACTTCGCTACACATTTAGTCTTCTCACCAATCACCCAACTCGGCGCAAGCGGCACTTTCCATCCGCATTCAGGACAAAGAGTTTCCACACAATAGAGATAGGCATCAGCACGCCATCCTAACTCATTATGTTCGATTCCCCATTCCCTAATTTGTTGATCGACAGCATCATAAACCGACTGTTGCGCCTCGCGCACCTGTTCCGCAACCTCCTCACCACCACCGACAATATTCAGCGCCGCCCATGTCAACAAAGCCGCGACAGGATTGAGGTCAGAGCCGTAGGCTTCACAACCAATTCGCGCCGCCTCAAAGGGAATGCTACCACCACCACAAAAAGCATCGCCAACGCGGGGAATATGTCCAAACCGCTTAATTCCCAACTGTTGCACAAACTCACTGAGATTTGCGGCACTAGTTCCTAAATGGGCGTTAATCTCTTGCCATGCCGATTCTGATAGATTATCCATCTGTTCAGGGCGATCGCAATACTCTAACTTGTGGTCATAGGAGAGCTTACCGAAAACCAATTTCTGCAAGGCTTCGCGCTCATCCTTAGTAATTTTTGCCCTTAACTTCCCCTCCTCTGCAAACCATTCCTGACGCTCCTTAGTATTCAATCGCTCCCAAACCTCCTTGAGCGAAATTGCCTTAGTCTTCCGTAACCATAGCCCCTCTTCATCCATCATTAATAGTTTAAGAAAGATTTCGCGATCGCGCTTCGGATCGTCAGTCGATGGCAATAGCAACCCTAAAATCGTCGCCCTTACTAAAATTAACGGCTTCCGTCCCCACCATTTCCCTAGTCCTGTCAAGGTTTGCGAATAGTTCGATTTTCGCTCTTTGTAAGACTCTTTAGACAGCTTAGAGATTGGTAACTGGGTTTCGATGAATGATGGAGACATGGGTAACTAATAGTGATAACGACATTGCAGAAACTCAACTCGCTCTTTCCCTAGCACGCTTGATTGCACCCATTAGTCTTTTTGCATTTTTGGGCGATCGCAACAGGTGAATGGTTTCTAGCAAGCTTGCCAAGTTTTGCCGCGCTTGGCTATAGGTTGTTTCTATAGTCATGATACTTCCTGACTTGTACAAGGCTATTGTACGTTTTTATGGGTTAGCTGCTAATAAAAATGGACATTTTTGCTCGATCTCACTGATATAGGCATTTAAAGCCTCTAAGGTATTTCGCTCCTCAGTCTTTTCTCCCGATCCAAAAGCTGATTGCAAAACCTTGTCACAACTTCTAGCAGGAATAATTTTCTGCTTTACAACCTCAAACCCATACACTTGAATGATTTTCATAATTATTTGTTCGAGACAAATTACCCGACCGCTTAGTTTTTCGCGCATCGTCGCCAATTCGGTAATACCTGTTAAAGCCCGAAGACAGCGTTTATCTCCCGTTACAAAATAAAAAGAAGTTTCGGCACTTGCTGCCACAATTAGCTTTAACTCATCATCCATATCGGGAATTTTGAGGTCAAAAAGTGGGTTGTCAGCCTGTGCCTCCACAGTGTGAAAATCTTTGATAGTAGCGATCGCCTTTTCGATAACGGTTTCAGAGTAATTTTTCTTAGTCTTGTTACTCCTCATAGAAAATCTTGCAGTTTCTAGAACATGGATATTGGCTGGGTCGATCTCAAAAGCGGCGATCGCCTCATCAAATAAGTCACAAGTAACTAATTTCAAGATGACATCGTTATCGATAAAGCAGGTAATCCCCAAAATACTAGACCTCGATCCCTGTCATCCGTTCTAAAAACTCCTGTGTATCATCACTTAGATTTTCCCAATCTAAAGTATTGACTAAATAGCTATTGATATAAGCAGGGGCATTTGACTGCTTTTCTATATTTTTAAGAGATGCTCTCGCAATCTTCCAAGCTATTGCTTTTTCTTCATTGTCTTTGGCAATATGAGCCTTGTACCAAGAATGGTTTAAAACAACTGCACCAGCATCAACATGGTCAGCCTCAGCATAACTCTGTGCATATTGAGTCAAAGCGGGAGCATTGAGGTTCTTGAGACTGTAGTAGCTTGCATTTTTGCGCCCAAATAAAAGAGCGATCGCAAACTCATCTGCTTCTACTTCCTGCGGATCGTCACTAGGCTCGGGTGTAATTTTTTCATCAATAATTGACTCTTCCCTGACGTGACCACAGACAATATGCCCGATTTCATGAGCCAAAATAAACGATAGCCAAGCATGACTTTTTTCATTTTTGCCAATCGCAATCACAGGACGATTGATCGCCTGCTCTAAATTAGCGCGAAAATATCCCACCATCCCGTCAAACTTTTTTTGTTTAGGTTTTGGCTCACATGGCTTTTCAGCCTTCTTTATGGGTGGACGTTTGGGGAAATTATTGAGGTGGACGACAGGAACGCCATTTTTCCAACAAAAATCAAGCAAACTCTCAAGAGTGACACAAGGATAATTTTCTAAAATCTCAGCACGGATTTCTTGGGCTGTTAGTCCTTCAATATCTTTTACTGGTTGGATGCAAGCATAGGAAACAATCTCGGCTACGCGATCGGCGATCGCTTGAGCAGGTTTAAGGTCTGCTTTCTCCGTACCTTCGCGTAATTTATATTTGTGCCGAACGGTTTCTGGTAAAGAAACTAACTCATCAGTTGCCAATAATGCCCGAAAATCTAAACTAGTACGACGCGAAATATAAGCTGCTGCTTCAACTACAGCACCTTTCGTTTCTTCAAATTCTTTGCACCACCAGCTAGGTAAAAGAGTGCTATTTACAAAATCTTTGGGAAAACCAAGTGCATTTAGTCGGTTGAATAGCGCTTTCAGATCGATGGTTTCAGGTCTGGCTTCAGTTTTAGTCATAGCTCACCTCCAAAGCGATCTAAGGCTTTTGTCAACCAATCTGGGTTTACATTAAGCTTTTAGTTAGCTTTCTATTGTGACATTTTTATTAGAAATGCGTAACCCCATAGATGTAGTGGCTTAGATGGTTTAGACACACTAAATATAGTTGCATACGACTAAAACATTTAGCTAGGTGATTTATTCGCGTCAAAAATAGGCAAGTTAAACCTTTCATCAAAGTAAATCGAGTCAGATACAGGATTTTCGGTCAGAGCAAACCTCACGGCTTTGCGCCAACCCTTGCCGCGACCAGTCAGAGCGTGTCCAGTCGCGGCATTGGTCATCGTAAATAACCACCAACGCTCTTCGGGCGTAAGTCCTAGCCAGTTTCTAATTGCTGTCGAAATTAAACCAGGGTCAGCATCTTCGATCGCCCATGCTAATAAAGCTAATTCCTTACCAAATAACCTTGATATTGGGATTTGACCCGTTTTCCACTGTCCAGATTTTTGACCAGTCCGTTTTAGCCGTTGGTTAAACTCAGCTTTGACGGGATCGGCGATCGCATCCCACTTAAGACGATTGAGAATTACCCGCATTTTGTTATCGTTCTGCCCCAAAGCAAAACTTAGTTCGCGTTTATTCACATTTTCATCCCATGTCAGATGTTCGCTGATCATCACATCATCTTTTTTATTAGCGGCGATCGTCACTAAAAAATGATGCTCAGACTCAGTGGGAGCAAAGCCAAATCCTTCTACCTTAGTTTTGGTGGGAACCGTCATGATTGTTTAATCTCATCAGGGTTTAATTCTGTTTTAGCCTCTGTCACCCAGTCAAGCAAAGTCTGTCCTGTCTCAAAATTAAGGGAGTCAGATGTAATGGTAATTTCGCCATTGGGTAAAAGCGATCGCAGTTCAGCAATCAACTTTTCTAGTTGTTCAGCGCTTAACTGTAAATTAGCCGCAGTGGATACATCTAGCCAGTGATTTTCATCCTCTTGGATTTCTAACCTCATGCCCACTGCTTTACCCTGATGTTTCTTCAGACGGTTGAGAAATTCGTAGGACTCTTGCTTGGTGACATACTTTTGCGCTCTTTCAAATACCACAGGCTTAGTGCGATCGATCTCGATAGTCTTACGATCATTGGTACTAATTTTGCGCTGATGCACTTCAGACACAATGCCATGTTTTTCCGCCACTGCCAATACAAGGGTTGTCCCCTTTGGCACAAGAAACGGGGCATCGTATTGCCCAGCATTTTGTTTTGGGTCAGAGCCATCGGTTGTATAGCGAATTTGAGCAGGTGGGGCAGACTGAATCTCAATCATTTTGTCACTGCCCTGCTGATATTCACGGGACTTCAAAGTAATCGTATTTCGCCATGTTTGCGCCGATCCAGTCTCATGTTCAGCCTTGGAGTCTACACAGAGAAACGAAATCTCTAGCTCACTGGTTTTAAACTGCTTTGGTTCAGATACAACCATCGAACCAGTTGTCGCTTTGCCGCCAATTTCGTAATAAATTGTGTCGCCATGTATGGCAGCAATGCGTAAAGTTGCTTCGCCAGTCTCATCGTTGCGTTGCAAAACCGTAATCTGGACTGCGGTTTCAGGCTTAGGGAAGGGCGGCTTTTCTACATAACCACCTGAATCACGCCATTGATCTTTACTGACTAGATCTTCTTTGAGGCGATCGAGCGCATCAGGACGATGCCATTGCCACTGTGACTGACTAGCTGCACGTCGCTTTACCTCTGTCCACAACATATTTTTTTGAGTGAACAGACGCATCTCACATTTTTTCCGAAACGTCTCACTGGAAATATCTTCAGTGAATTTCTGTTTGCTTTTTAGCGTTTCGCGAACTTGTTGCTCGCCATTGTAATCATTATCAGAAAAATTCATCACAAAATCGGCTGTCAGTAACCCTTCACCCGATGGGTAATGCAATGTCGAAAATGTTTCACGCATCGCACTGAGTAGCGCAAATAAAATTTTTCCCTCTAGATCCTTAGCACTAGCCACCTGTGGATCGCTATCTGGTAATTTTTTAGACTTCATCTCCGCCAAAATATAGCGAATTGCCTTTAACTCCGCCGCGTTTTCCCACAAAGCATTCATGGTAGTGCGGGTTCCTGTCAAAAACAGGATGCGATTTTTATAGTCAAGATCATCATAAAACTTCTTTAAATCAGGGTTTAATCCTCCCTGATGCGGCTCGACGATCACCAGAGTGATTTTATCGGATGATAGCTTAATCTCATCAAGGGATGGAAAAGTTAAAACCTGTTGATAGCAATCCCGTAATGATGTTTGGGGTGGAGTAAAAGCATCGGTCAAAAATTTATTTAATTCCTTGCGCGAAGCCTCGCCTTGGAACGATGCTGTATAACTACTTAGTTTGGCAACCAAGTTCTGCACATTCTTAAAATAAAGCTTGCCGTCGTTATCAGAATGCAGATACCAAGCTTTGGTAGATAGGGTTCCGAGTACATCCTTAGTCAATCGCGATAACTCTCGTCCGGGGGTACAGAGATAGGAAACGATCTCAGCCAAAGATAAACCAACTATGGCGTTAGGTACATTTGCTAAAGACGCAACATAGATCAACTTGCAAGCATCTTGAGCATCGGTACTGCCTAGATGTGCATCCATGAGTTCGGCGATCGCGCCCCCATTTGAGGCAATATCATGGGAAATTGCTTCTGTGAGCGTATTGTTGATGTTCTGGACTTCCTGAGTAATCCAGCTATCATTCAAGTCAATATCGTGGGCATGAATTAAATATTGGCGATCGGCTTTATCTCGATTTGGGTCATATAGATTTGCTACTACTGCACGCATGAGCTTGATCAACCCGCGTGTTTGTTGAAATCCTAAATTATGGCGAAATCGAGCATATAGATCGCGAATCCCAAAATGAAAAGGATAGGATTCTTGAATCTGTGCCACAAACTTTTCGGGTGATGCGTTAGTGATGTCCATTTGCTTTGCAGCACGCACGGATAGCGAATAAGCCTTAGCAATTTCTAAAATATCAGCAGCAGCAGGCAACTCTTTAAATAGGCGCTGGCGGAGGATATGGTAAATTTCATCGGTATTCATCCCCACTGGCTCTAGCTGCACCGCGCCGCGTCCAACCTCAGCCGAGAGTGTCTGCAATGCTTTACTAATCTGCTCACTGGCATCGTCATAGGTGGCATTAAGATCAGAAATAACAATACAGACATTTTTTAATTCTTCCTTACTTACTGCCACAAATAAATTTGCCAGTGCTGTCACCGTGACCCAAGACAAATCGGTATTACCAATCTGTGTGGCTTTTGCGGATTGAAAGTAAGGCGGAAGCTCATCTAACAAAATCAGTAACGGCTCACCTTTGAGTAAGTTAATCCATGCAGTTTGTCCTGGTGCTTGTAGTGGTGAGTAATATTCGTTAAAAACTTCTTTCTTGCCAAGCTGATTGGCGATCGCCCCCCAAACTCCTAATGGTGCATCGGACTCTCTACCACTAAATCCAACTACCCGCACTGCCCCAAAATTAACGTTATATAAGCTGCCTAGTACAGTTGATCGAATTTCAGGATATCTTGCCATCAATCCCAATGCGATCATGCTATGGGTCTTCCCCCCACCCATTGATTGCTTTAACAAAAAAACCCCATTATCAGAAAACCCTGTAAACCTTTGAAAAGCTCCTTGAAAAAGAGACTGCATCCCTTTAGTCACATAGTTTTCCCTGAAGAAATTTTCTGGGTCAATCCGACCTTCCAATAAATTTGTCAGGTCAAGAACAGTATCTTGCTTAGAACGATCAAATACGCTATCGCGAGGATTACAAGCCTGTTTGAGTGTTTTCATAGGTTGATATTTGGGATCTTCTTGACTGCGAAGAATTAATCATGTGCTATTTGAACTCTATCAGAATGCTCCTACAAAATAGTTTGCAAAAATTCTGCCCTTTTTTGTTTTTGGCGCTGGGGTATCCAAAGAGATCTTCTTTTGGCAAGCGATCGCTTTAAATCTGTCCTAGACAAAGTAATGCCGCAGTGGAGATTATTTCGAGACGAGTTAAATTCTTTACCCTTGGGACATGACAACTGGAAATAAAATCCCTTACTGATACGCGATCGCTACTGTACCGAAAACTCTAGATTATTGCGATCGCCCATGACGTGATGAATGGGGTGCGCCCATATTTAGGATTCTTACAGGATTTTATTCGTCCCAAGTTATTCCCAAATTTGTGACGGGGGGTATCCAAAGGGGGTGTCCCCTTTTGGCAAGCGTCATGTTGCTGTCGGATAAAAATCAAGCGATAGCACGATTTTTTGTCCGACAAGCAACATAGCTTGCTGAACGCGACACACATACCTCAAAGCACGCAAAATCGTTGTAGCTCTGTCATCGATCCGCCCAAGTTTGGGACGATTTTGGTACAAGTCTGGAACGATTTTGGGATGGCAAACAGACAAACTTGGGACGCATTAGTAACCTGCCAAAAGTAAATTTTGGACAGGCGATCGCTCATGTGCCAAAAATTATCAATTGTCGCGATCGCATCCATTTCTAGCTTTCAGCCTTTACACAAAATGCTTGACAACCTCAAATAGTAGACTTCTCGTTACCTATTCGTTACCTATTCGTTACCTGTTCGTTACCTGTTCGTTACCTGTTCGTTACCTGTTCGTTACCTGTTTGTTATCGAGAAGTAACTGTTTGTTATCGATTCATTTATTTTTTGTTACAAATTAGTATTTTTTTCGTTACCGATTTGTTACCT
>CASBRC010000251.1 GCA_949128015.1 Synechococcales cyanobacterium PMM_0003 | reverse complement strand
TTCCTATACACATCTTCATTTCGGCGCACAAACTCACTTACTAGATCGTTTTCTAGCTCATTGCCGATAAGGATATTTCCAAGAAAGAAAATACCCCCTTTAATTCCCCCTTGCAAAGGGGGAAAACTAGAAATCTTGTTCCCTCCCCTTGCAAAGGGGAGGGTTAGGGTAGGGTAAATTCTTTGCTAGAAATCTCCTAACGTCTAGCTGTGAGCCTTCGTAGGGTGTGTTAGCGATAGCGTAACGCACGCCTCAACAGATCAAGGTTCGTTACGCTGCCGCTAACGAACCCTACAGAAAACTTATGCTACGGCGCACGCGCAGCGTGTGCCATAGCTTTTTAAATCCTAACTTGCGATACAATTTAGGTTGAATGGTTCGATCGCAGCAAATGTCAAACGCAGAAATCGCAGAAGTTACAGAAAGCATTACTAAAAGTACTGAAAAAATAAGCACAAAAAAACTAGGCGCTGAAAAAATAGTCGTCGGTTTATCAGGCGGCGTTGATAGCTCCGTGGCTGCGGCCCTATTGCATCGGGCAGGATATGACGTAACAGGATTGACACTGTGGTTAATGCGTGGCAAAGGACAATGCTGTTCCGAAGGAATGGTTGACGCAGCACGTCTATGCGAAGAATTAGAAATCCCCCATGAAATTGTCGATAGTCGTGATGTCTTTGAACAAAGCATTATTAACTATCTAGTTACAGGCTATGCCGCAGGCTCTACGCCCCTACCATGTTCACGCTGCAACAAGGCAGTAAAATTTGCGCCAATGATGACCTATGCCCGTGAAAAATTAGGTATTCACAAAATCGCGACGGGACATTATGCCAAGCTGAATTTTAATGAAACTTCAGGACGCTATGAGCTGCGCCGTGCTGTTGACGAAACCAAGGATCAGTCCTATTTTCTTTACGAAGTTGGACAAGAAGAGTTAAGTTGCTGCGTTTTTCCATTAGGAGAAATTACTAAGATCGAAACCCGCAAAATCGCCGCCGAGTTTGGCTTAGCGACCGCCGAAAAAGCCGAAAGCATGGATTTATGTCTAGTCGAAGCCAATGGCTCCATGCGTGCATTTCTAGATAAATATCTCACGCCCATCCAAGGCAAAATCGTCGATACTCAAGGCAATATCTTGGGTGAGCATGATGGGACATATCACTACACCATTGGTCAGCGCAAAGGCTTGGGTGTTGCGGCGGCAAATCCTTTGTATGTAGTTGCCCTAGATCCTATTAAAAATGAAGTTATCGTTGGCGATCGTACTGAAGCCCATGAAAAAGAATGTACGATCGATCAAGTGAACTGGGTGTCGATCGCAGAGACTGATACGCCTTTTCATGCCGATGTCCAAGTTCGCTATAAGACCGTGCCTGCATCTGCGATCGTGATCCCCCTTGAAGGCGGTCGAGCCAAAATCATATTTGACGAGCCACAATTTAGCATTACCCCCGGTCAAGCGGCGGTGTTTTATCACGATGATTTGTTGCTAGGCGGCGGACTGATCGAAGCAAAGCAATAAAAAAGGGAGGCGTAAGCCTCCCTTTTTTATTGCTTTGCTGTTGCAGTTGGTACAACCTGCTTGCGTAAAGAAGTTAGGCGGCGTTTAGCAGTTTCATTCTTTTCGTCAAGCTTTATCACTTGCTCGTACATTTCGAGCGCTTGAGGCAACAACTTTTTCTTCTCGTAGGCATGGGCGAGATTGTTCATCGCCGTTACATAGCCATCTTGCAATGCGATCGCCTCTTTATAGTTTTTGATCGACAAGTCATATTGCTCTTGCGAGAAATATGAAAAGCCCAAGGCGTTATAAACTTCAGGAATATTGTCTCCGCCTTCCTTCAGCGCCTTGTTAAATAAGACAATGGCTTGAGCATAGAGTTTTTTTCGCAAATACACACTACCAAGTTGGTAATAGTCTTCAGGTGTGCCTTTCTCCTTTTGCAGTTTGGGCTGGAGGTCAGAAATTACTTTTTCTAAACCACGTGCTTTCAAAATCTGGCGGATCACTAACCAGCTAACCCCTGCTAAGAGCAAGACTAACGCCCCAAGATATGCGATCGCTAATGTACTATCCATATATATTTATTAAATTCAGTCAATTTTATTAGTGGGGCTTTCCTATCATTACACCCTATTGACACTCTTAGGGCTGAAGCCAATGAGATTCCTGATTCAGCGAGACAGCTTACCAACTAGACTTGCATCTATTTTGCTAACTTGTAAGTGTTTTCTTGCTAATCGTTTAATTGCCTTGCGGCGATTAAACGAACCCTTCTTACGCTTAAAAACCTTGCGCTGTAACTTTTTGAGTGAGCATAGTAACCATCAGCGCGGCAAACTAATCTGATGCGTTTTATTTGCTCAATCTGGTAGAAATTTAGATTTTGTGAACCAACTAACTTCAATCTGCCAATTTTAAAACCATCAGTTAAATTTAGATATTTCCGATCTTCAGAGAGTTTTCATCCAGATTGTTTATATTCAACTGAATTGCCACGTTTCTTAAATTTGGGATATCCTTTACTTCGGCTTTGCTCAGCGCAAGTCTTGCCTGACACACTTTTTTTTGCAGTTATCAAAGAACCTAGAAATGCTAGACCAAGAACGTTTCGCACTTACCTGTCTTGCTGTTGAGTTTAATTTTTTTTGCAAAGTCAAACTCTTTGGCTAGTACAGTACACTGTGCGGATAGGTCATATTTATCTACTGTAATAACACCTCTCTTTTTAAACTGTGGCTAAAGCCTTGATATGCATCAATTTTAAGAAGCGATCAAAATTAAAATATTTAGACATCATGTCGCAAATGCTAGTCACTTTCACACCTTCATGTAGACGAACTTGACCAAGACAACCTTCGATAATACTGACCGTGCTGAGGGTGTCTTTGCTAACAGAGAGGATCGGCACACCTAACTCCATAGCTTTATGAGCAACATCATCGTTAATAAAGGGGCGACCCGTCAGAATTAAGCAATTAGTCGATGTTTCTAATGCTGCAAACTGGAGATCGATACGGCTACTGCCTGTGATTACAGCTTTGTTATAGGACTTGCGGAAATAGCTTTGGGCGGAGTTGACATCCATTGCGCCAATTTTAAGTTCCTCAACCATGATTTTGTCTAAATCAATATTTTCAGGAGTGCAAAGGATGGTTGCACCAAGTTGTTCAATGATTTCCGAGACACTGACACTACGCAAGGTGCGATTTTCAGGCATCAGGGCAAACACGGGAATCCCTTGGTTTTCGAGGTAAGGATGTAGTACCTCGATCGCAGTTTCATATTGTTCATCAGGAATATCATTGATCACTACTCCTAAAAGGCGATCGCCAAAGCGTTGTTTTGCCATCAAGATATGATCAACAACCAAAAGCGAACCAAATCGCATTACTAACAAAATGGGGGCTTCGAGTTGATCCGCCATTTCCTCTAGTGAAAGCCCAAAAATTGCACCTTCGGCAGTATTTGCAGGGGCTTCTAAAAGTACGAGATCGCCTTCAATTTGTTTTTTGTATTCTTCCAACTTGTTGCTGTAATCAGCTTTATCTTCACCAGATAGACGGCGCTGGAGTGCGGCTCGGTCGAGATTAAGTAGAGTAGGTCGCAAGAGTGATTGCGGTAAATTTAAGGCTTTTTTGATAAATTCCACATCAGCTTCAGTGCGTTCGGCTGATTCGGGTAATTCTTTGGTCGTAAAAGTACCGATTGGCTTACCGTAGCCAACTTTATAACCCTTGGCTTGCAAGTTGTATGTCAATCCCAAAATTGTTGCTGATTTTCCACTGCCTGATCTGGTGGAACCAATCAGCAAATGCTTAGCCTGTGGCACGTCTTGCCCTCTAAAAAATTTATAAACTTTACTGGATTGTATTAAAGCCTACATCCTATCTGGCTATTGTAACTGATGGACTGTTATAGATACTTTCTCATATTGGCTAGTTGTGCATAGGAATTATGCAATATCTTCATAAGTAGTCAAGCGTAATCAAACCCAAAACCCAAAAAGCTGTAGCGCACGCTGCGCGTGCGCTACAGCTTTTTGGGTTTTAAGGTTTCTTTTGCCTACCTATTTAGTGATAAAAAACATTTATCTAAATATCGCGTCACTAACACGACAAGCATCAAATATTTCTTGGGGATCATGTACTCGCAAGATATCAGCCCCACCTGCAATGCATGCCCCACACGCTGCAATTGTCCCAAATAGGCGATCGCAAGGATCGGGGCGATCGCAAAGTTTACCAATAAAGCTTTTGCGTGATACTCCGAGTAATAGAGGTGTAGCGATTGATTGAAATGAACGTAAATTTCTTAAAATCTCAAGATTATGATCGAGTGTCTTGCCAAAGCCAATGCCCGGATCGATCGCAATTAAATGTTTGGGTATACCGCAAGCTTTGGCAACTGAAATTGCCTCGGTGAGAAATTGCTTAACATCTTGTACCACATCGCGATATTGAGGATTGGTTTGCATCGTGCGCGGTTCACCTTGCATATGCATTAAAAAAATGGGTACTTGCAACTTCCCAGCCAGAGGCAACATTTCAGGATCGAATCTACCTGCGGAGACATCATTGAGCATATCGGCTCCTGCGGCGATCGCAGATTTAGCGACACTTGCCTTTACGGTATCGACAGAGATCGGTAAGTTGGGATAGGTTTCACGGATCGCTTGAATAATTGGCAGAATGCGATCGCATTCTTCATCAGCGCTGACTGGCTGAGCATTTGGTCTAGTAGATTCGCCGCCAATATCGAGCATGTCAATATAAGGCAACATCTGCGCGACCTGTTTTAACGCGGCATCTCGTGAGTCAAATTGACCACCATCGCTAAAGCTATCGGGCGTAACATTCAAAATGCCCATCAGATAAGTGCGATCGCCCCAAATAAATTTGCGATCGCGAATGATCCAATTAGTTAATTTAGTTGGTTTAGCAGTCTTACTTGAGCTTGGATTCAATGTTTTAGCCTCAGTTGATTTCAAATAAATAGGGGTGCTTTGCACCCCCATTTATCTAGATGTCTGCAAGTACTTGGACAGGGTGTGCTTCAGCTTTAACTGCAAGATAAATTTTCTCGATTTTACCTTCTGGATCGATCACAAAGGTATTGCGGAAAATACCCATATATTCTTTACCCATCATTTGTTTTTTGCCATAACTCTCGTAGGCTGTCGAGACCTTCGCATCGACATCACAGAGTAATGGGAAGGGCAAATCAAATTTTTCGATAAATTTCTGATGTGACTTGGCATCATCGGTGCTAACGCCAAAAATTAGCGTGTTTTTGGCTTCAAATTGAGCATAGTTATCACGAAAACCGCAAGCTTCTTTAGTGCATCCAGAAGTGTTATCGCGAGGATAGAAATATAGAACAACGCGCTTGCCTTTGAGACTGGAGAGAGTAACGATGTTGCCGTGGGTATCAGCCACGCTAAATTCTGGGGCGCGATCGCCAACATTTAAAGCCATAGATATTCTCTATAAGTGGTTATCCAAAACATATTATCAAGTACTACAGCCTGCGAGAACATCTCACTTTTACAAACCCAGAGAAAAGGCGGCGCTTCGCGCCGCCTTTTCTCTGGGTTTGCAAAAACAAGGCTTTGTGTCATGATCTTTGGCAGTCGATCGCAAATGCAATTTTTTGCAAAAACCCTGTGAATCCTTGGCTCAGTTTGTTGCAGCAGCATCGTATTATCGCCATTATTCGTGCTGATAATATTGGTACTGCAAGAGAAATGGCACTTGCCGCCGCCGCAGGTGGAATTAAGCTCATCGAGATTGCTTGGAATACCGATCGCGCCGAATCATTAATTCCCAAATTGCAGCAGGAGTTACCTGACTGCAAAATCGGTACAGGCACTATTTTAGATGTCGATAGTGCTGAGAGGGCGATCGCCTGTGGTTGTAGCTTTTTATTTACGCCCCACACTAATCCCGAATTGATTGCTAAAGGGGCAGAGCATAATATTCCTGTAATTGCAGGAGCTTTGACACCGACGGAAATAATTACTGCATGGCAATCTGGAGCTGCTGCCGTTAAAGTTTTTCCAATTAAAGTGATGGGGGGAATTGATTACCTAAAATGCTTGCAGCCTGTATTGCGCGATATTCCCTTAATTCCTACGGGCGGAATTACGATTCAAAATGCGGATCAATTTCTGGCGGCTGGGGCGATCGCAGTTGGCATTTCTAGTCATTTGTTTTCAACAGAAGCGATCGCAGATGATGACTGGACAGCGATCACTTTGCGATCGCAAACCCTCATCCAAAAAGTTCAACCCTTCCAAAACCAATAGTATGTGCGGCGCTTCGCGCCGCACTAAGCGAGAAGTTTTATGCAATATGCCGCACTAGGTTTGGATGTTGGGCGAAAACGTATTGGTGTCGCAGGATGCGATCGCCTCGGCATATCGGTTCATGGCATTACCACCATTACCCGTAGATCATGGGATGAAGACATGGCAATATTGCGATCGCTAATTGTCGAGCGCGATATTAATACCCTTGTGGTGGGCTTGCCATACAACATGGATGGCTCACTGGGGCATCAAGCCAAACATGTCCAAAAATTTGCCCATGGTGCTGCAAAGCAATTAGGTATCGCCGTGGAATTTGTCGATGAGCGTCTGACATCTTACGAAGCCGAAGAAATGATGCGATCGCAAGGTATTTCCACAAGGCACAACAAAGAAATGATTGATCGCAAAGCTGCTGCACTAATCTTGCAACAATGGCTAACCATTAAATCTAGAACATAGAGATACTGCATCGCAGTATCTCTATGTTCTAAATATGTCCCCTTTGCTGTCATAATGCTTAAAAGCGCCAAAAGCCTTATACAAGAGGGTTTCTCTGAGCTAGTAGTGCTATTAGGATACATAAAAGCAATCTATGGAAGGATCGACAATCGTACTTACGGATGATGCAGGTAAGAGCTTGTCTTGCACTGTTGAAACCGAGTTTAAAGTGGACAGCACCGAATATTTGTTGCTGCAACCAGTGGATTTTTCTGTGCAAATCTTTGCATGGCAGGAAACCGATGATGAAGAAGAAACTGAATTAGTTGATGTCACTGAAGAAGAGATTGATCTAATTTTCCCAGTAGCTCAGGCAGTCCTAGCAGAACAAAATCTTTCACTCAAACGCTCGGCACATACATTGACCGTTGCGGGTGAATTACCTGAGCCAACTGAAGAAGATATCATCGAGATTGATACTGAAGAAGATGGTAACTGCGGTGAATTTCAAGAATTAGCCCATTTCTACTATGAAGAGCAAGCTTTTTCAGTATTTACGTCCCTCGATCCTCTAATGTTTATTGCCAAAGTTGGCGATGATGGTCAACCCATAATCCTCTCACCTGAGGAAATGGTAGCCCTTGAACCTTATGTAGAAAAATATCTAGACCATGTCCTCAGCACAGAAGATGCCGACGAAGAACTCTAATTGGCTATTTTATGGTGTTGCAGTCCCCTTAACTATCTTACTTACTGGCGTAGCCAGTAGTTCTTGGTGGATTTGGGCAAGTGCAGCACCTAGCAGTTTCGGGACGAAAATTCGATTAACTATATCCGATGGGATGCCAACCCAAGCGATCGCCCAAGAATTGGAATCAGCAGGCGTAATTCGCTCTAGCTTGGCTATGCGCCTTTGGTTGCAGGGGCAATCTGTGCGGGGGAGTGAGTCAGTAGCTTTGAAGTCGGGAACCTACGACTTAGCTACAAATCAATCTTTGCCCGATATCGTCAGCCAAATTCAGACCAGTAAATCGTCAGAAGTGCGATTTACAATTCCTGAGGGTTGGTCGATTGCGCAGATGGCAGAGCTGTTTGAGAAGGAGGGCTTTTTTGCGGCTAAAGATTTTGTGGTTGCAGCCCAACGGACTAGTCCAAGGCGACGTACTTGGATTCCAGAAGATGTGCCCAGTTTAGAGGGATTCCTCTTTCCTGATACCTATCAAATTTTGCCATCGGAGGCAACTCCCGATCGCATTATTGAGATGATGCTTAATCGCTTTGAGCAGGTTGCATTGCCTGTTTATCAAGAAAATCAGTCTGGTAGACCTAAAGTAAAAATCAGTCTCAAGGACTGGGTTACTCTCGCGAGTATCGTTGAAAAAGAAGCCGTAATTGACTCGGAGCGCCGTATCATTTCAGGAGTTTTCTGGAATCGGATCAAACGCAATATGCGTTTGGAGTCCGATCCAACGGTTGAGTATGGATTGAATATCAAACAAACTCCTGAAAATCCGCTTACTTTGGAGCAAGTGCGAACTGCTTCGCCTTACAACACTTATTTAAATGAAGGTTTACCTCCTGGAGCGATCGCTTCGGTGGGATTAGAGAGCCTTAAGGCAACTCTTGACCCCGCAACCACCGACTACTTGTTCTTTGTCGCTAAGTTTGATGGTAGCCATGTGTTCAGTCGTAATTTTGAAGATCACGAAAAAGCATTGCAGGTAATCGATAAAAAAATTCAGCAAAAAACACCTAAACAATAGTTTGCGGTAAATTTTGCGATCGCAAATTAGTCTCTAATGGCTCTGATTCGCGGCATCCGCGATCGCCCATCTTCAAACAAAAAATGATTTGGATTTAACACTTTTTTGCAAACTTATACAATGCAGTGTAATTGTGAATACACTTTGAATATAGAATTAACTACATGGAATCTGAGGTTTCAATAGTTTTCCGTCTATGGAAAGCATGCGAGACATGGAACCAGTCATACAGGATTCGAGGCTACGCTTGCCTGAATTTCTGATCCCTAAGTTCTAATTGAGGAGAAATTAATACGTGGATTTTTTATCTAGTTTTTTTACGCGCTTCCTATCGCAGTTACAGTCCCCAACACTCGGCTTTTTGATTGGTGGTATCGTCGTTGCTGCCTTAGGTAGCCAACTGGTAATTCCAGATGCGATCTATAAGTTTATCGTCTTCATGTTGCTCATGAAAGTCGGACTGACTGGGGGGCAGGAGATCCGCAACGCAAATCTGACGGAGATACTGTTGCCTGCGTTGTTTTCCGTGATAATGGGGATCTTGATCGTGTTGATCGGGCGCTACACGCTGTGCAAGCTGCCGAACGTCAAAACCGAGGATGGCATTGCGACCGCAGGCTTGTTCGGGGCTGTGAGTGGCTCTACCTTCGCCGCTGCCCTGACACTACTGGAAACGCAAAAGATCCCATACGAGGCATGGTCTGCCGCACTCTATCCCTTCATGGACATCCCAGCACTCGTGACTGCGATCGTCCTAGCCAGCATTTATACCAACAAGAGGCGCGGTACCGAAGGCAAACGGGTTAAGATATGGCCGATCGTCAAGGAAAGCCTTCAGGGCTCTGCTCTAACAGCTCTACTGCTCGGTCTCGCGCTAGGTCTGCTAACACAGCCTGAAAGTGTCTATAAGAGTTTCTATGATCCCCTCTTCCGTGGCTTTCTTTCAGTACTGATGCTGATCATGGGTATGGAGGCTTGGTCAAGGCTGGGCGAGCTGCGCAAGGTGGCTCAGTGGTACGTTGTATACTCCATAGTAGCACCACTGCTGCATGGACTCATTGCCTTTGGTCTGGGCATGATTGCCCACTATGCTACGGGATTCAGTCTTGGCGGCGTTGTGGTCTTGGCTGTCATGGCCGCATCTAGTTCAGACATCTCAGGACCACCCACTTTACGAGCAGGTATCCCGTCGGCTAATCCTTCCGCCTACATCGGCTCGTCCACAGCCATCGGCACACCTGTTGCGATTGCTTTGGGAATACCGCTCTACATCGGGCTTGCCCAAGCTCTGGGCGGCTGATTTCAGATTCAATAAATACACACATCTAGAGGTAACCAAATGGCTAAGCCAGCAAAGAAGCTCGTCATCGTCACAGAAAAGTTGCTACTGAAACAGATCGCCAAGATCATCGATGACTCCGGGGCGACCGGTTATACGGTGGTGGACGCTGGCGGTAAAGGCAGTCGCAACGTGCGCTCGTCGGGACAGCCCTCCATTTCTGACACTTACTTGAATGTAAAGATCGAGGTGCTTACCGACACTCCAGAGATGGCTCTAAATATTTCCGATGAGATCGCAACGAAGTTTTTCGACGATTATTCGGGCATCGTCTATATCTGTGACGCGGAGGTACTGAACGCGCACAAGTTCTGTGGACCAGACGGCTGTTGAAGCCGACGAAGAAAAAAGCCCAGCCCTTAAACCGCTCGGCTTTTGAATAGACGCATCGTCGTGCTGCGCTAGATTGCGTTGCCACATCTCTGAAGTTGGTTCTTACAAGCCGATGGGATGTGGCAACTTACTTGCATGTTTGCCTTCGATGCTTAGACCCGACTTTAGGGGATAAAAGTGTTGTGAAAACCTAAATTTAAATTTAGTAGTGATGTTACGAGCGAAAAATTAATGTGTTAGAAGCTTTTGTGCTTGCGACGATACTTTGTGGTTTTTTGGGGATTGTCCTTAAAAAAAATTTGATCATGAAAATTATCTCAATGGATGTGATGAGTACAGGCGTAATCGCCTATTTTGTGGTGATTGCCTCACGAGGAGGCGTATTTACGCCGATTCTTGGCAATACGCTAAGGACTAACTATGCTGACCCCGTACCACAGGCGGTGATCTTAACTGCGATCGTGATTGGTTTCTCGATTCAAGCGCTGATGCTAGTCGGTGTGATCAAACTATCGCAAAACAATCCCACCTTAGAAATCAATGAGATCGAGAAGAGTGACCGCCTATGACCACCCTAACTTTGATCTGGATTGTCTTGCCATTTTTTGTGGGATTCATTATTTATCTGCTGCCAAAGGGCGATCGCTATTTGTCGTTAATCGGCTCATTTGCTTCGGCGCTATATGTGATTCCTTTGTTTGTGCAGCAAACACCGATCAATTTACAATTGCTCGATAACTTTGGGGTGAGCTTAATTATTGATCCCTTGACAGGGTTTTTTATCTTGACCAATGCTCTGGTCACGGCGGCGGTAATTATTTACTGTTGGCATAGCGATCGCACTGCCTTTTTTTATGCTCAAGTTTTGATTTTGCATGGCAGTGTTAATGCCGCTTTTATTTGCTCAGACTTCATGAGTTTATATGTCGCCCTAGAAGTAATTGGCATTTCCACATTTTTGTTAATCGCTTATCCCCGTAGCGATCGCTCGATCTGGATTGGCTTGCGCTATCTATTTGTCAGCAATGTTTCCATGCTGTTTTACCTGATTGGTACAGTATTGGTTTACAAAGCCAATCACTCCTTTAGCTTTATCGGATTGCGGGGCGCACCTCCCGAAGCGATCGCCTTGATCTTTTTAGGACTATTTGCTAAGGGCGGTATCTTTGTCTCAGGGCTATGGCTGCCATTAACTCATGCCGAATCTGAGTCGCCAGTCTCAGCTTTGATGTCGGGGGTTGTAGTTAAGGCAGGAGTTTTACCTATGCTGCGCTGCGCCTTATTGATCGAAGAGATTGATCCGATTGTGCGGCTATTTGGAGTCAGTACCGCCTTGTTAGGAGTTGTCTTTGCCGTATTTGAAAAAGATACTAAACGATTACTAGCATTTTCCACGGTTTCCCAGATGGGTTTTATCTTAGCTGCACCCGCCGTGGGCGGCTTCTATGCTCTCACCCACGGCTTAGTGAAGTCGTCGTTATTTTTGACGGTGAGTAAATTGCCGAGCCGCGATTTTAAGGAGCTACAGAAACAATCGATTCCGAGAAATATCTGGATTATTCTTTTAATTGCCAGTTTTTCGATTTCAGGTTTTCCATTGTTATCTGGATTCGGAGCGAAAGTATTAACCCTCAAAAATGTCTTGTCTTGGCAAGATATCGGTATGAATATAGCGGCAGCGGGAACGGCGATCGCTTTTGCGAAATTTATTTTTCTGCCCCATCAGCCCACAGGTGATCTGCATCATGCTCCAAGCAAACCTAATTTTTGGGTCGCGATCGCAATTTTATTGGGTGGCTTGTTTGTGGCAAATTTTGTTTATTATGAAGCCTACACTCTAGAAAATGTCATTAAACCTTTGGCAACGATCGCAATTGGCTGGCTTGCCTACTGGCTGATTTTCCGACGCGCCTTAGTCAAATTACCCGTTATATTTGAAGAGTTTGAGAACCTAATCGGATTTATGGGACTAACCTTAGTTTTACTTTTTTGGATGGCAGTAGCATGATTGGACAATTTATTTTGCGAATCGTGATCTGGTTTTTACTAACCGCTAATCTTAGTATCACCAATATCATCATTGGTGTGAGCATTTCCCTGCTAATGCCCCATTACCGATCAGAAAACATTCGATTTAAAGATGTTGTGCAGGGTATCGGTCTGACTATTAAGGCAGTTTTTCAAGCCTATATCGAAGCGATCGAAATGATTTTGCAACCACATAAATACGAAGAAGTAATTATGGAAAGAGCTAAAAATCGGCGATCGGCGGGGCTGATTTTCTTGGACGTTTTCCTGATTACCTTCACGCCTAAAACCATTGCGCTGAGACATCAAGAAGATGGCTGGTATATCGTACATCACGTAATCAGACGCATCAAAAAGAGCGAGAATTCATGAACATTGATTTATCAACTAATTCAGTATTGAATTTTGTCGTCGGCGCGATGGTTTTGTCTTTGTTAATTCCGCTATATCAAGCATGGAAATATAATGACGATATTTGGGAAATTATGCTCGCCTTTTCCAGTATTGCCGCCAAATCCGCAGTGATGATTTTGGTGATCGCGGTGCTACGCGATGATTGGATGATTGGCGTGATTGGGGTAATTATTTTGAGTGTGGGTAATGCGGGATTCATGCTTCTAGCCCATATCATCAGGCGTACAGGAGAAATATAATCATGGCAACTTTAACGAATATTCTCAGTTACATCTGTATTTTCGGTGGGCTAGTATTCTGGTTTTGGGGAACTGCGGCTTTACTCACAAGGCGATCGGTACTTTTTAAACTCCATAGCCTTTCGGTATCTGACACCCTTGGCTCGATCGCGATTGTGTTCGGCTTAATATTACTCCGCCCAAAGGAATTACCATTACTGATTCTGGCGATTATTTCCTTAGCATTATGGAATACGATGCTGTGCTACGTGATGGCTTACTGCTCTAGCAGTACAACTAGAAGTAAAAAATAGGTATTAAAACTATAAATGAACAGTAGTTATGATGGTTATGTTTATGCGATCGCCGTGATGTTACCTATATCAGCATCAATGTTGGTATTCCAAACCAATCCCTACAAGGCTATAGTCATGCGCGGGATTTTAGGAGCAGTATCAGCGCTGGTTTATACAGTTCTGGGTGCGGCGGATGTGGCGCTGACCGAGGCGCTAGTTGGCGCTTTTTTAGCAACAATGCTCTATGCAGTTGCGGTGCGATCTTCTCTAGTTTTGCGTTTGGGTGTGGTTGAGGAAGTGGCGATCGCCCATAATTTAGAAGAAGAATTAGATAAGCTCAATTTTTCCTTTGAACAGCTAGATCAATCATTCAATCAGCAAATTGATGTGCAAGAAGAATTAGAAAAATCTGAGCAGCTTAATGAGCGGATTTCCATATCTGCTGATTTTGAGAAAGTGATTGATGTCCTCAAAAGTACTTTCAGTAAGCACTATATGCGAGTCGAGCTAGTTCCCTACGAGAACGAATCAGAATTAGAACAAGCATTAATTGATAAAATTGTCCACGCAACCTTGCATAATTTGGAAGATCAAGAAGGTAGTCAAACTAGCTTTTCCCAAATCAAAATCCGTCTACCTCGTCTCCATGAGATTATGCAAGCCGATCCAGCTTTGGCTAATGTTCAATTAGTTTATACAAAATTCTGCGATGTATAGAAAAACAAGTTTTACTCAGGACATAAAACCAGAAGTGAGTGGCGGCGCTCCGCGCCGCCACTCACTTCTGCGGTTTGGGTTTGTCCTATCTAACTTTTGTTTTTCTATACCCTCGAAAACACAACTTAAAAAATACTTTCAGTAAGCACTATATGCGAGTTGAGTTAGTTGCCTACGAGAACGAATCAGAATTAGAACAAGCATTAATTGATAAAACTGTCCACGCAACCTTGCATAATTTGGAAGATCA
>CASBRC010000250.1 GCA_949128015.1 Synechococcales cyanobacterium PMM_0003 | reverse complement strand
ATGTAGCCATCTAAAGATTGCTCGACCTTTGCGACATCGATGTAATCGTTTAGCCTCAGCAAGTCTATTATAGTAGATTTGCATAATTTTAGCTTCTTGATGCAATAGATACTGCTAAATTAGCTACATAAGATCTTAATTTCAATGTATCCTAACATACCTAGTTTGAATATTTTGTCATCCAATCGGGTTATGTTGAAAATACGCCATTTGGAGTAGTTTCAGAGCTTTGATATTTATTCATTTAGCTTACTGTACCTCAGATAGCTGCGTTTTAGATAAGCGATCGCTATACTTAAACTTTTAATATGAGTTTTCTATGTCCCTTAGCAATAAAACTAGTAATCAATCCCCAGATTTAAGCAACATCGCTCAACAATTAGATAGTGAGAATTCTCGCGATCGCCTGCGAGCTTTGGTGTCTTTGCGTGATTTATCGCCCGATGAAGCAGTACCTCTGATTTTGAAGGTAATTGATGATGAAAACTTGCAGATTAGATCGATGGCGGTATTTGCCTTGGGGCTAAAGCATACAGAAGATTGCTTTCCTGTGTTAGCTAGAATTCTAGAAACCGAGAATGATTACGGTATTCGCGCCGATGCCGCAGGAGCGATGGGATATCTGCAAGATAATCGAGCGGTAGAGCCTTTGTTACGCGCTTTTTATGAAGATACTGAGTGGTTAGTCCGTTTTAGCGCGGCAGTATCGTTGGGGAATTTAGGTGATGTCCGCGCCTACGATGCCCTAATTCAAGCATTAGACAGTCCTGAAACTATGTTGCATCAAGCTGCGATCGCAGCTTTGGGCGAGGTAGGTGATTTGCGCTGTGTCGATCAAATTTTGCGCTTTGCTCAGTCTGATGATTGGCTAACTAGACAACGCTTGGCTGAAGCTTTGGGACATCTCAATTGCGACAAGAGTATTTCAGCTTTGAACTACTTAGTCAAAGATGCTCATCCACAGGTGTCGGCAGCAGCACAATATGCGATCAATGGACTTACCTCTACTAAGTAATGTACTTCTAGCTAATTTCGCGATTCATTCACGAGAAGAATAATATGACGATGATTTTGGCTGGTGATATTGGTGGCACAAAGACACTACTTAGTCTTGCGGAGAAAAACTCTGATGGATTCACAGTCATGTATGAACAGAGATTTGCAGGTGCTGACTATGCTAGCTTCTCGGATGTTTTACATAACTTTCTAGCAACTGCAAAAGCTCACCTAGGTAAATTGCCATCATTATCATCAGCTTGTTTTGGGATTGCGGGACCAGTCCGCGATCGCAAGTCACAATTAACTAACCTAGGCTGGGCTTTTGATAGCGATCGCCTTGCCGCAGAATTTAATATTGCTAATGTGATTTTGATTAATGACTTTGTAGCGGTTGGCTATGGCGTGTTGGGATTAAAGCCTTACGATTTATATACTTTGCAAAAAGGAAAGTTACTAGAACGCGCCCCAATAGGAGTCATTGGCGCGGGAACAGGACTGGGTGAAGCATTCTTAGGCTGGAATGGCGATCGCTATGAGGTCTATCCCACTGAGGGTGGACATGCGGATTTTGCGCCGAGGAATGAGCTAGAGATCGAGTTATTGCAATACTTACAAAAAAATCACGATCGCGTATCCGTGGAGCGGGTCGCCTCAGGAACAGGGATTGTGGCAATTTATCAATTTTTGCGCGATCGGCAATTTACGCCTGAGTCAGCAGAAATTGCTGAAAAGGTTAGGCTCTGGGAAGCTGGGGATCTCAATGCTGATGCTGCGGCTGCGATCGCAAATGCTGCCCTAGTAAATTGCGGAGTTAACAGCGAAACTAATATCGATCATCTAGCTACGCAAACGATGCAAATGTTTGTGGAGGCATACGCCGCCGAAGCGGGAAATTTGGCACTAAAATTAATCCCCAACGGTGGCTTATATATTGCAGGTGGAGTTGCCCCGAAAATATTGCCACTGCTACAGGATGGTACATTTTTGCAAATTTTCAAAAGTAAGGGTCGAGTTAGCCCTGTCTTAGAAAACATACCGATTCATATTGTGCTGAATCCTGAAGTTGGACTGATTGGAGCAATGCTCTATGCTGCAAGTTTTATTTGAGTTGCGATCAGCAACCCCAAAAGACTGAGACGCAAGCTAAGCCAGTCTTTTGGGGTTGCATTAAGGGGCTAACCTTTGAATTTGCCAAGATTTATCTTCTTGGTGAGTATACAAAAAGCGATCGTGTAAACGATTGCTACACCCTTGCCAAAACTCAAAGCTATCAGGCACAATCCGATATCCACCCCAAAAGTCGGGCAAAGGAATTTCGCCATCTAAAAATTTGCGTTTAATCTCTTCAAATTGCATTAACAATAGCTGGCGTGAAGATATTACCGAACTTTGTTGAGAAGTCCAAGCTCCTAACTGGCTACCTCTAGGACGTGAAGTAAAGTATGAAAATGATTCGGCGGTAGTTACTTTTTCGGCGGTTCCTGTAATGTGGATTTGACGCTGTAGTGGCAACCAAGTGAATAAAATTGAGACTTTGGGATTAGCCCCGATCTGCTGCGCCTTTCGACTTTCATAATTAGTAAAAAATACCAATCCATCGTTGTCAAAATATTTCAACAAGACTGTCCGCATAAATGGCTGTCCAGTATCCGAGACTGTGGATAAAGTCATTGCATTGGGTTCTAATAATTCAGCATTACAGGCTTGCTGAAACCATGTCTCGAATTGTTTATAGGGATCATCTTGCAGATCTTTGCGCCGAAGTTCCCCTTTTTTATATTCTTCTCTTAATGCATGAATATCCATTTTTGACTACTTAAGTATTGGGCTTGTAAAGAATGACGTTTTTTTGCTGATTAGGATTGTTGCAGAGTTGCTGTTTTACGATCAGGACGGACTATCTATAATGATTTGCCCCTTCAAGTCAAATCATTGCTCAGAACTAATCATATACTTAATTTCTGAGAATATTGTTAACCTGTAAGTGGAAGAGTAGACAAGTTATGCGATCGCAATACATCATCAAAATAATTGCGATCGCCTAGCTATCTTGTTAAGTAATTGGCGATCGCTATTCTAATCTTCGCTGTTTTTGGGCGATTTCCAAAAGTACGTCATAAAGAGTTGGTTCATTGCTTGCTCTAATATCATCTACTTCATGTTTATGATGTGGAAAAGTAGTAATTTCAACGTGATGGGGAGCGTTATCATAACGAAAAACCATACCTAGATCTTCATTCATGTAATGATATCGATATTTTATCTTCTGTTTGATATCTGTCTTTTTCACCTCGACAAAATCTAATCGGTGGTTATTTTCAAAAATAATTGAGCCGCCAATGTAACCTTGTGTTGCATTGTAGGTTTTCTTTGTCAATGATACAAAACGTATATTTGGAAATTCCTGAATAATTTGTTCAAGATATAGGAAGTACGCATCGATCATCTTAATTCATGGAGTTGAAGCTGGTTTTGGCAGAGCATTTCATATAATCCTGACCAAACCATAAAGTCTGCGTCATCCTCTAAAACACCTTGAGAGAACTTCTCTTGAAACTCTTGGGATGTCATCTGATATTTTTGTTCGAGTTCATTCAAATCTAATCTTAGATTTAAAATACTTTTTTGTAATTCTGAGATTTGATAAGCGATAATACTTCGCGCAAAAGACTCGGCATCTTGCACGGAGTTTAAAATCTTTTTAAGTCGTTGTTCGGTTTGTGGTTGTACAGAAAATTGAAAATTCAACATATTTCCTCGATTTTTCTTAACTCATGGCGATAATGCCATTTTAAACGGTTGACATTATTATTTGCCTAATTTGCCGTGACTATTGATAGCTGAAAGATAGTTTAACCAGAATGCGATTGCAATACATCATCAAAATAATTGCGATCGCATAGATTAGAATAAATACAGTATGTATCAGCAAAATAAAGAATCCTATGCAAAGTACAACTAATATTGAGCAAAGCATCTTACAAAATTTGCGATCTCTGCCAATTGCAAAACAGCAAGAAGTTCTTAAATTTACAGAGCGCCTTCGAGAAACTCCGCCTAAAGCTGTTAAGCCATCTCTGCGAGAACTAGCGGCGATGCCT
>CASBRC010000249.1 GCA_949128015.1 Synechococcales cyanobacterium PMM_0003 | reverse complement strand
TTTCTCTTTGTCGTTTTGCCAAAATAGTTTCATATTTTCTATTCTCCTGTTAGGTCTTTAAATTCTTGTCTTGCTTTTTTCCATGCTTCAGTCCCACCTTTCTTACAGTCCCAAAGTTTTTCGATAATCTGAGTTTGGTTCAGTTCAGTTCGGAACTTTCCTACAAGGTTTAAAGCCATATCAGCGCTCAAATTGTAAATTGTGAACTTCGGTTCAAGGTCGATGGAGTCGTTGACTAGGTTGAGGTTCAGCGGTTCACTAGCTGGTTCAGCCGGTTCATTCGGTTCAGTCGAATCGAAGTTAGTTTGAAGTCTTTGTCTAGCTCGATCGAGCAATTCGGCGGGCAAATCCTGCGTACCAGCGCTGGATTCAATTTGAGGCTGAGTCGGCGGTTTCACGTCGTCTTTTTTGCCACGTTTCCATTGACTTAAATCGGGTACAATTGCCGGGAATTCACCATCAGCGCCAGATATCCAAGCAGCCCTGGAGCCGATCGATTCCAAGTAATCCCGCACTGCCTGGTATTGCTCAAAAGCCTGAGAATCGGCAGGATGGCGATTGCGATTAGTCTCGCATTCCTGCACTGCAAACTTGCCCAGATAAATTGAGCAAAAACATTCTGCTAAATCCGATTCACCTTCAAGCCCCCACGTTTCAACTTGACGACCTTGAGCCATGACGAGCATTCTGATGTTGACTTCGCGAGCCAGAGTGATCATGTTTCCCATTATTTCTTTGGCTGATGGTGATTTGATTTCCTTGGTAGTGCGATCGACCGTGGCTTTGATATTTTTGGAAATTACTCGCCACTCGTCCACCGCTACATTTAAAACTGGCGAATCTCTTCCTTCTGCCATTTTCTCGGTACGGCGCTTTCTCAAAGATTGCAAATCTTCTAATGCCGATCGAATCCCATCAAAATCTTCAGGTACGCCGATAACTTTCAATCCTTGCCACTGATTAACCCGGCGCTTCACCGTAATTACCTGAGTTTTCCCCGCCGGGAAAACGTCTAAAAGCCAATCAATCAGACAAGTTTTCCCAATTCCAGTAGCACCCACTGCGCGAATATGAGGGAAAAGTTTGGACTCTTTTTTGAACCGTCTCCAGTTGAAAAATTTGACTCCGAGATTAGGTGCGATCGGCAATTCCACACCAGCCAAAGATTTTTTCTCATCAGCGGGCTTGAGTACAGCCAACTCATCCAATTTGTCTAGTGCTGGTAATTCGTCATCATCCTCAGTAAAAGGGTGAGATTCAGCAGCTTCAATTTGCTGTTGTGCCCACGCCGGATGATTTTCATTCGCCACAAAAGCAAAGGCTGCACCCGCATCAAGACTGTGTAATTGCTGGCGATATTCCGCAGCCACAACAGCATTATTTTTAGCTTCTTCCAGCATTGCCGGCTGTGTGGCTTCCCTAATTAATTTTTGCTGTTGCTCGTATTCCGCAATCTGTTTGTCGATCGCAATTTGTTCCTTGATTGAGCGCTGCGCTGCGGTATATCCGCCAAACAGAATCCACAATCCAGCGGCACCGAGTCCTTGCCGGAGATGGAGATAGCGATTTGCGGGGATGATGCCGATCGCCAATCCGCAGCAGAGAATGCCGCCAAATAAACCGCCGAGAGCTAGAGTTTTTGGGGATGGCATAACTCAGTTCCTCCCCAAAATTGCGATTAGTGCGATCGCCAAAACAATCACCGCACCCACACCGCCGATTAGAATTTGCTGTGGAATCAGCATCAGCAAATCCCAGAAAGGAAATAGCGCACCGATTATCAGAATTAATGCACCGCTGCGATGCAGCCCCAAATAATCTTGATCTCGCGATGGCACGATTGCTTGAAATAATCCGCCAGCGAGGCAACCTACCACGAACAACGGGAAATATTGAGGAGCCGATCGCGCTGAGTGTGCAGCCAATCCGCCGATTGCGCCACAGATTGCTTGAAATAATCTGTCCGCAAAGCCCTTGCGCGACTTAAGTTCGATTGAATCTTCCGGCGCAGCGATAATCGGAGGCAAAGTGGGTTGTGGGGGAAAAGGAAACATCACGCTGTCCTCTCAGGATTAAGCCAGTTACCGATTTTGACAAACCCATTTTTCAGAGATTGACCGAAGCCCGCCCCCAAACTTTTCTGCGAACTTGAACCCATTGAACGACTTGGAACATCGATCGCATATCCAGCCCGATTCTGTGGTTGCCATGCGGGGGACTGACCAGATGGCAACATAGACGCTGCGCTACCAAATTTCAAAGCGTCGATCATTCGCTGCATCCCTGCTTTCCGTCCTTCGTTGAATTGCGCCATTGCCAGCGCTTTGTTAGGGGCTGCTGAAATTAGCTCCATTTGCTGAGCTAATTTATCAGCTTCAATTAGCAAAGAAGTTGTGTATTCGTGGCTACTCAGTGTCCGATAATTCGCAACTTTGTTGTCGCTAATTTTCTGTTTTTGATCGACTCTAATACCTTGTTTCGTGATTCCTGCTTGCCATTTAAGGCGGGCAATCATCATATCCCCAGTAGATTTGTCAATGTCGATCGCACCTTTTGCGCCACGCTCTACAAGTCTTGCCTGTAATTGACTCCAGGTGACTTGACCATCAATGATGTCCTGAATCATGTCCTCAATCAGATTGAAATTCTTCACTAGACAAGCTGATTTATCGGCTGCATCACGCATGATAGCCAGTTGACTGGCATCCATATTCTTAATGGCATCCAAATCTAATCCGTATTTTTCGTTCATCATCCCTTGCACATGGTCGTAGCCATGAGAGATGAAGTGATTTCCGAAAGTATTTGCGTCGAAATCTTGACAGTTAGTCATTGTTTTGTCCTAGTAAGGAATGCAATTCAAACACTTTATCTGCCGACATTTTCCCGTCGGTCTTGGCAAACTATCGGAAACTTTATCTACAGCATCAAAACCATGTTCAGCTCTGACCGACAAAGTTTTAGTGAGTTTGCCATCTTCGTAGACTTCGACCGTATAGGTTGTCAATCCATCAGAAACACCAAACAACCAGTCAAACATTGAATACCTCACAAATTACGTAAATCATTCTGGAAAATGTAAGCCAAAGCTCCCAAGACAAACACAGTAGATATTGCTGTATGAACTGTATTCCCTCCATGAACTTCAGGTAGAGTAATAACCACCACACTTTGAGCAATCTGTTTTGGTTTAGTCTTGGTTCCTATTGATACCATTCCTCGCAAAACTCCGGAAACAAACCAGAGTGTTGCAGCGCAGACAGTAGCACCAGCAACCATCATGGCTTTATCTTGCAATGTGTATCGCTTAGGACAAAGAGGTGTTTGATTGTAGTTTTGAGTAGACGGTGTAGGCGTTTTTTCATTGGCAAAAATACCTTTTGTAGCAGTAACAATCTTGCGAATCAATTCACTTCGAGGTAGTTTAATTTGCATTACATTTCCTCCAGTTCATTAACTTTTTCTCGTGCTAACTGGAAACCAGTATCTCGATCGCTGGCAAACCCTGAAGCAACTTTTTGACAACCATCAAAGACAACCCACTCAAAATTATTGTCAGAAACTTGCATCGATCGAACTTTGTACCTTAAACCAAACTCCACTGGATATTTGTCACCCAGTTGAACAATCCAGGTTTTTATTTCACCTCGATCTTTCAAAACACTAAATGAATCATTGATAATCGAAACGATCAAAACAGATGGCAAGAGACCTAATAATTTCTTGATCATCTCAATTTCCTCTCAAGATAACTGTGTTATCTGTTCTGGAAAGAATGACTTGCCGACCAAATTCGACGCAATAAGCCATTATCAAATCAAAGTTTTCTTCACTTTCTGGAATCAAGAAAGTCAATAACTGTTCTTCCTTGATGCCAGTTTCTGTATAATGAACAGCAACCAAAAGTTCTTGTCCTCTCACGCGCACCCTCCCATCAAAACTGCAACAACACTGACTCCAAAAACCCTAGCTTTGACTGATTCCCACAGTTTCATAGGAACTAGCAAAAACATTTCAACAAAACCGTAAGATTCAATCATAAAAGCCTCATAAGTGCGATTGTTTCTTCAACATGGATTTGATTGGGGGGCAACACAATCTCAGTTGGTTTAGATTTGCCCCCGCATCTCAGGCTCAGAAAAAAGATTACCTGAAACAATACTTCTTCACGCTGCCGCTGTTTGAAAGCTAGGGCTTCCCCTAGCTCCTGGTGCGCCTTTACCAGAGTCCTGGTAATATCCTCCGCTGCTGCTGTTGCGGTGCTGGTTTGATTGGTAACACAGGCTTTGGGACTGGTAGGTTCGCATCCCGTAAGTCCAAAGGGGCTGCTTTCACGGCTTCGGTGAGGGCACCAAAGTTACCTCGGATCTGGGATGCCATTTCGGTCAATCCATTGGTCAAGTTCGCGCTGAGAGAAATCTTAAAAGCATCTAGCATTTGGTCGCTCACCGCAACCGCAACATCAGCCATGCCCAAGGATGCTTCGTGGGTCATTCCCTCAATCGCTTGGATTGCTCCACTTTTTTCTTCGTTAGCATCGCGGTTTTCCCCGTCGGCGATCGCTTCTGAGTCAATATCGTTGCAATATTCCCCGCGTCCGTTGCGAGTACCTGCTATTTGTTCGAGTGCCGAGATTGGTGCAATTCGTTGATTGAGTACCAGCTCGAAGTAGAGGTCGAGTTCGGCGCTATCTTCTTCGTTGAACTTAGAGTTTGGCCAATCTGGATGTCCTAAAGCTTTCCGAGCGTTGGTCACGTCAGAAACTTTGTTGAGTCCCCATTTGGTTTTGCTGTCGCGGCGGTCAATTGTTAGTTCGGTGTTCGTCATATTCATGGGTCGGTAATCCTTCTTGTGCTAATCGTTCTCGAACAGTTGCAATGCAGTGGTTGGCTTGGTGTATCCAGGTTTCTAGGGTTAACAAACAATTCAAATGAAATGGAGAGAATGTGCGACGGTAAGGTGCTCTTTGAAACTCCGGGCATTCTGTTTCTAAGAGCGCGAGTCTGGTCTTAAAAGTAGCTTCAGGCATCGGTTTACCCGGATTGCCCAGAATTATCCTGACCTCTGCTCGAAAGTAACTGGGATGCTGCCACTTGCCTTGCGAACTGTTGAAAACTGCTACATCTACAGGTTTTTTCGGTGTTGGCATTATCTGGTTGGCTATTTGTTGGCTATTTGTTAGCTACTTAGCCCGAAAGTCTGATTCTTTGGTTAGCTATTTGCGGAAGTTGCCCGAAGTAGCTAACCGAGAATCACAAAAAAATCATTGTCTCACCGGGACACCGAAGGATTTTGCATCCCAGATTCCCCAGACTTCGCGGGCAGAGGATACGGCACCCAGCAGCGCTTCTTCTGACGATCGCCCGAACACTTTAATCTGCCGAGGCGGATTGTACTTGCGCGTTACGGTGACGCTCCACTGAAATTGATGGCTTCTGAGCGCTCTCATCTGTCGTCCCTCCCATCGCCGGCATTCGGTAGCGTCTCTGAACTTTGGGCTAACAGGGAACCGGAGAGCAAGTGAATCATTTGCAGCGCTTCAGTCTCAGACATCCAAACATTTAAATGCTCAGATGTTGGGAACAAATCTAAGACTTCGCACTCTCCTAACGCCTCGAACACAGTGCAGGAGTAACGCTGCGAGTAGGCGATAACTTCAATGAGCGCTTTCTTCTGGGTGTCGGTGCT
>CASBRC010000248.1 GCA_949128015.1 Synechococcales cyanobacterium PMM_0003 | reverse complement strand
ACATATTGTCCACCAATATCCGCAGTTACCACACTGTTATTTGGATCGCGAGTGGGGGACTCGTAGTAGGTGACATCTTTATATTGCTTAGCGGTAAATTTTGCGCCTTGTTGTGCCAACGCCCCACGATATTTTGACAAAAAGGCATCAGACTTATTGCGATCGCGAGTTGGTGCAATTATTAAGGTTGCCGCAGGCGCTTGTGGCTGCGCTGCGTTAGGCACAAGCGCCGTAATGATATAACCCTCTAGCCAAGGTTGCACATCGCGACTGTACTCAGTTTTACTCTGGACTAACAACGAATTTAATGGCGATTTGGTAATTCCTTCACCGATTAGCTTTTGCGAAGCAGGTGTACCAAACTGAGCTAGTTTATTCCAAGGCTCGGACTTGGTATTAAATGCCATCACTACTTGCGCCTCTTGGGGAATCACTGCTGCTGCACCCAAAATACCCTTAATTGCTTGCGATCGCTGAGCAAAATAGAAATATGCTCCCCCTGCCCCTGCGGCGATCACCGCCGCCGCAATGCCGATATACATCAGCATTGCAGATTGTTTTTGTTTTGCAGATTTGTTAGTTCTAGAGGACTTCGACATGGGTATGGAATAAACCTAAAAGTGCAAGATGTTAAGCGCCAAGTCTCAATCAAGATACTACAGATTTGGACACAATTGACATCCACACCGCTCCGAAAAAAGATATCTTACCAAAACAAAAAGAGAAGCATCACCAAGCAATGCTTCTCTTTTTGTTTTTGAATAGCTCTAAGCGTTTTAAAAAACTAGGCAGCCGCGAAGTTAGCAGCGACGAAATCCCAGTTGATTAGTTTTTCGACAAAGTTAGCCATGAAGTTAGGACGGCTATTTTGGAAGTCCAAGTAATAGGCATGTTCCCAAACATCCATAGTCAACAAAGGAACTTGACCTTCATGAACTAAAGGATTTTCCGCATTAGGGGTTTTGGTGATCTTCAGCTTACCGCCTTCAGCAACCAACCACGCCCAGCCACTACCAAATTGAGTAGCTCCAGCATTTTTAAATTCGGTTTTAAAGTTATCTAAGCTGCCAAAGCTAGCATTGATCGCATCTAGCAAAGCACCAGTCGGAGCGCCGCCACCAGCAGGCTTAATACCATTCCAGTAGAAGGTGTGGTTCCAAACTTGTGCGGCGTTATTAAAGATTCCAGCCTTGCCTTCTTTGTAGCTAATCTTAATGATTTCTTCTAAGGATTTGTCAGCAAGATCGGTATCTTTAATCAGGTTGTTGAGGTTATCAACATACGCTTTATGGTGTTTGCCATAATGAAATGATAGGGTCTCAGCAGACATACCCGAAGCGGTAAGAGCGTCTTGGGCGTAGGGTAAAGATGGGAGTTCAAATGCCATTGTGGTTTAACCTGTTAAAGTTTGAAGTGATTTCTCAGCTTTAAGTATTGTTACAATTATAGACATAGATTGTAAATCGTAGTGGCTGTTACAACTTTAAAGTTCCTCAGTTATTAATCCGATTTTAAGGTTTGCAACGTAGATAAAGCAAATCTCGATCAAACCAAACCCAGATTTTTTGTAAAAGCCCCGCTTTGCAGGGCTTTTACAAAAAATTTAGTGATGAGTTTGTTCTCAATCTGCTGTAATACACAAACCGCTAAATTAACTATGAAGAAAAGAGATCTTTTAATAACTGGAGCCACCATTATTGGCGGCTCATGGCTATTACAGTTTTTACGATCGCAATCGACCGATCCCGCGATCGCCGTAGACTCAAATCAACCAAATCAAGCAACTAAGAGATACAAAATCATGAAAACTGAAGATGAATGGAAACAAGCTCTCACCCCAGAACAGTTTAAAGTGTTGCGGAAGCATGGAACCGAGCGAGCGTTTAGCAGCGAACTAGATAAGGAGTATGGCAAAGGTGCTTATAACTGTGCAGGTTGTGGTTTGCCCTTATTTACCGCTGACACAAAATTCAATAGCCGCACTGGTTGGCCAAGCTTTTTTGCGCCGATCGAAGGTGCGATCGCAACTACAACCGATAAGTCATTGTTTATGACCCGTGTTGAAGTGCATTGCAGCCGTTGTGGTGGTCATTTGGGGCATGTCTTTGATGATGGACCACAGCCAACAGGACAGCGCTATTGCATGAATGGAGTTTCCCTCAAATTCATTCCTGCTTAAGCATTACCCCAAAGAGGTATGGCACAAGCTCCGCTTGTGCCATACCTCTTTGGGTAAAATAGGCGGCGCAAAGCGCCGCCTATTTGAAAATTAGTTACGCTGTTCTATTCCATTTTGAATAGTTGTGACATTAGAAGGAGGACGAGTCCAGTTAAAGTCACTAATCCTAATCAGAAATTCCCCCAATCCCTGATTAGGATTGTACCGAACTAATACAGAATAAGTTCGCCTCGCGTATTCTAAGGAATATACAGAGTCAAATAAATTACCACTATCCAAACTCCAACTCTGTTGCAGTCCAAGACGAAATGGGCCATAGATTTGCTGCACTATTCCTGCGGTAAGCGATCGCGTATCGGCAACGCGGTCAAATAGGAATGGCGATTTACCACTCGCAAATGCTTGGGTATAGCTAAGGGTTAAGCCCGTATAGTCAAGGAAATCCTTCGCAAAATGACCAACTTCCGCAGCTAAGCCCACAGTTCCATATAAGACGGCTTGGTTCGCTCCATTAGAATACAAAGAATTTACACCCTGTGCGCTCACAAAAGCATCTAGCTTTGGCACAACTGGTTGTGGAGAGAATCGCAATCCTGTTTCTTTTTCGGCGGGTAATGGTTCACCACGGAGCAATGGAAAGGCTCGACTGAGACTGACAGCACCTTGTAAACGGATTAATGAGCCGACCGTATTAGGTTGAATATCATCTCGTACTGCGCCAACTAACTGAACCGCAGCCTGATAGTTAAAAGAAATTTGAGAATCCCCAAGAACGTAATTGGGAGATAACAACGTTGTTCCCAGAATGTTATTGACATCCTGAAATCCCAACGAACCGTTAAAAACGCGATCGCGAAAAGCATATTGTGACAGCAAAGTATGGTTGCCAAATACAGGCAACTGATAGCTGGCATTAAAGCGTAACAAAGAATCTATTTTCGTAAAATCTAACCCTGAGAAACTGGCTCTTGCTGATAGGGTAGAACCATCGTCAAAGGCTCCATTTAACGTAGCCACAATCCCCAGAATATCGAAACCTGAAAATCCATTCTGACTAGAAAAAGCACGTTGTAGGAGCAATTGAGGTGATAGTTGAAAACTCAAGTTAGGTTGAGTCACTACATCAAAGCTCTGTTGATAAAATACACCATCGCGATCGAGTCTATCAAATCCCACCAAAGCAGGTGCAAAGCGTTGAAAGCGATCAAGTGTAATGCTATTAACTGGTAATGGCAGCGAGAAGCCTTGATCGAAAACAATCCGTGGAGATTCCAGATCGAGACGGTTTTGGGTTGGTGAAATTGGCGTTAAAGTTGCCTTACTGGTCGTAAGTTCTAGTTCAGGTGGCGTAAAAGGATCGTTAGTAACCCGCAAATTGTCGGCTGTCCAAGTCTCTCCATCAAGAATTAAGCGCTCGGCAATAAAACCAACGCGCCGCACTTGCCCTTCAGAAGTGTTACCTGAGCCGATGGGGGATATAGTGATGGAATTAGTCGCAATTTCGGCAGGCGATCTCGATACTTCGGAGCTAGTCAACTTACCAAGGTCAACTGAACCTGACGCATTGAGCAGCTCGCCCTTAACATTGCCGTAATTATAAGTAAGCTTTGTGCCACGAATCTTTTGATCGCCGCGTGTAAAAAATACATTACCTTCAGCAACGACTTCTTGCGTTTTCGTATTTAATTGAACGCGATCGGCTTTCAATTCTGATTTTTTGTAATTAATGACCGCGTTGCCTTCCGCGACAAATACCTGCGTATTGATGTCATATTCTTGGCGATCGCTGACCACATTTAACTTTTCCCCCACGGGCGGCGGCAAGATTGGACGTGGCTTATCATTGGGCTTTGGCTTGGGTAGGCTATTCGGCTTTATTGCTCCTGCTTGGGCAATGAGCTTCGTTGCAAATTGCTGCGCGATCGCATCAGGGTCAGGAAATGTCTCTAAAAAAAGCTGTAGCTGCGATCGCACTTCTATTGGCAATTCGGCAGGTAATCTAGCAGCAATGCGATTAGGTAACGTTGGCGGTGACGACAACGTTTGATTTGAGCTAGCCTGTCTCACCTCAGCATAGGTGCTAGGTGGCAGTTGAGTTGAAGGCAGTGGTAAGAGATCCATACTTCAACCAAGTTTACAGGATTTTTCTCTGAGATATAGCTATCGCTAGTAAAGTTATGGCATAAAGCCGATAAAGTATTAAAAAAGTAATAATAAAGCGGCGCTTCGCGCCGCTTTATTATTACTAATT
>CASBRC010000247.1 GCA_949128015.1 Synechococcales cyanobacterium PMM_0003 | reverse complement strand
GACTTGACTAATTGAGCCGAAGGAAATACTACCAATATTACGCGTCTCAAAGTCTTGGATTACTTGCCGCAATGAATCAAAAATAGATAGTGACGTAATACCATTATTCCCTTCTTGCATGAGTTGTCGGAAAGTTGCGATCGCAGTTTCATCTTTAAGCACCCGTTTCTCAAAAATCTTGACTGACTCATCATCTAAGGGCATATACAGCTTAACAGGCAAATTAGGGCCTCCTAACTGTCGCCAATTAATAATTTCACCTGTATATAGCTGTCGCAATTGAGCAAAGGTGATTCTGCCTTGTAGCGCCGTGGGCAAGCTGTTATTGCGTTGGGCATAACTAAATGCGACAAACACCGTTAAGCCGTCATAGGCAATATCTTGAGTGATAAAGTTACCGCCAAAATTATCAGCCACACTAGAGATTGCAAAATCGGCTTGATTGGATTGCAATTGGGCGATCGGTGATTTATCTGTACTTACAGGCTGGTAGCTAAGTTGGAGTTTCGGCTGACGTTTTTGCAATTCATCTTCGAGAGTCGCACCCTTAGCAATCAAATTATTTTGTAAAAGTGTGTAATTCCAAGTGCCATTTTTGTCGGCAGTATAGGTAAACTTGCCTTCAGGGATATCTGATATTTGGCTAATACAGCAAGGAAAATTTAAGTTGGCGGCTTTGGGTGGTTGCGTTAACCAGAAATACAACCAGAAAAAGAGGAGTAATAAGAGGATCACGCCGATTGCGATCGCAATTACTTTCTTCGTAATCCATCCCCACCAATTCTTTTTAACTAGTTCAACTTCCTTTTGGTCAACAAATTCTAATAGGGCTTCGCGATCGATATATAGCCTTAGTAATGCCCGCCTTGCTACTTCGGCACTACCATAACTAGTCTCACCAAAACCAATCAAATTCTGAATAAATTTCTTCAGCCCCACATTAACTTGATTGCCCCAATGATTTAGATCGTGGGGATTTAAGCAAATACGATTTTCAAGATCGATGACTCCGCCTTTTAATAGATAGAAAGCAATATAGCCTAAATCTTCGAGATCGCGATTGATGGAACTGACTGGCGTTAGCTCATCGGGTGGATAAAAACGATCTTCCCAAAGCGTCATATCATTAAGATAGACCGTAAATCCCTGAAAATTTGCTCGAATCGCAATACTATAAAAGGTTAAATTACCGTGAGGTAAACCTGATGTCACCACGCCAGAGTGCAATCGATACTTCTGCGAATGCAAAGACTCAAGAGTTTGCAAAGCTTGATTAAGAAACGATTTCACTTGCCAGTTACTCATCGCGCCATGGATCGCTAGATAGTCAGCTAATGCGATCGCCTCATCAGTTCTAGGCAGAATTACATAACAGCGTTCCTCGCGAGCATCAGCGATCGCCTCTATCGGTGTAATCAAGCGCGAGTCTTGTGTCCTACCATCTGAGAGTTTCAGTTCCGATGATGCTTCAAAATTACGTTTACAAGCTCTAGTTTCTTGCTCGTTAAAATATTTTTTAGGAATTACATATTCCTTCAATAAAAATGATTCCCCATTGGTTAAGTTAGTAGCGTTATAGAGTCTACCAGTACCACGAATACTGATATAGTCATCGACTTGATAAACCCCACCCCTACCACGAATCTTGACTTCAGGTGGCAAACTAGCAGGAAACTGACATTTTTTGCAATATTTATTATTGGGGTCATCAGTGACAGTTTCGTGGGGATATTCACAGCGAAAGGGATTGGATTCTTGACATTGATAGCGACGAAATTGCGGTTTGATTTGCCAAATTGTGCCGACCCTTTGATCGACAGCAACTTCTTTTAAAATTTCTTTTGTTTCGATTCTTTCAGGCAGTCCGATGCCTGTAAAAGACGTAATCGAAGGAGGCTCAATCCCCAAATCATCTTTAAGAAAAGGAATTAGAAACCGTAATGGAGTAGGGACAGTTTTGTTTAAAAACTCAACAAACCTGTTACCAATTAACCCATCGATAGAGCCAAGAAATTGTCCCCAAACATCAGTAATACGTTCCCAGAATTTTTGCCAAACATTTGGAGCTTTCCTTGCCATAGGTTGCTTGCCTTATTCTTGCTAGACTATTATCAATTACACGGGTGTGATTTGCGGCAAATTTTGCAATGTCCCTAATATTTATCCAAAGCATGTCCCACCTCTTTACCCCCCTCAAAATTATGGCAAGAGAGCAAGTGGCTCGCCTCTATCGGGCAGCCAAAACAAATTCCCTCCTCAAAGCAAAGCTAAATCAAGCTCCCGATCTTGAAAGTTTTGTGGAAATGGCAAAGTCTGAGGGTTATGACTTCACGATCGCAGAATGGCAACAGATGACCAATTTTGAGGTCGAAGAATTAAAGTGTAATCTTTCTGAGATTCCTGGCATTTAGAAAGTAAAAGCCTCGCGAAGCGAGGCTTTTACTTTCTCGTTATGGTTTTGCTGGCTTCGGTTTTAAGCGCTCGATCGCGATCGCCTTATTGATCGTTGCTTGAGTCTGACTGGGATTGAGCTTGAGAGCTTGCTCAAAAGCCACTAGCGCATCAGTATTGCTATTGAGGGCTAGCAAGGCTAGTCCGCGTCCTGTCCAGTAGTCAGCATTTTTGACATCAATTGCGATCGCCCGACTATAAGCAGTAGCAGCTTCGACATTGCGTTCGATCGACATCAGCGCCAAACCGAGATTAAACCAAGCCGTGTCTGATTTGGGATTAATTGCGATCGCCTCTTGACTCGCCGTTATTGATTCGCGAAAACGATTGAGTCGCCACAGCAGAGCCGCCTTGTTTGTCCAAATATCGGCTAAAGAAATCTGGTTGCCGATATTTGCATCGCCTTGAATCGATTTGTCATAGGCTTTTAATGCTTCTTCTGTACGTCCCTGAGAGGCAAGAATGCGTCCATGATTAAACCATGCGGTTGATGAGTTTTGGTTAAGGGCGATCGCTTGATTGGTAGACGACAGCGCCAAGTCAAAACGTCCCAATGCCCAGAGAGTCGCGGCCCGATTGCCCCAAAAACTAGCTTGACTAGGTTGGAGCGCGATTGCACGATTAGCCGACGCAAGTGCCTCTTCATATTTACCTAAACCAGTCAGAGCATTAGCTCTCTGATCCCATGCCCAAGCTGAACCCAGATAGTCCCATTGTTGATCGCCTTCTTGGAGCGCTGAGTTACATGCTACTAGAGCTTCTTTATATTGACGCAGTTGATTGAGGGCAGCGCAGGAGTTCGCCAAGGCGAGGGAATATTTTTCTTTCGCTTTCAGCGCCCATTCTTGTGAAGATAGGGCTTCGGCATAGCGCCCTAATCGCCATAAAATCATCCCCTGTTCTGCCCAAGCCTGAGCGTTAGTCGGCTCGATCGCTACGGCTTTGTCATAGGAAAATAGCGCATCATCAAAGCGTTTTAACTGATTTTGGACTTTGCCCTT
>CASBRC010000246.1 GCA_949128015.1 Synechococcales cyanobacterium PMM_0003 | reverse complement strand
GCCTGTATCGTCGATCCATTTACAGCCGAAGGTATTCGTCCTTCACTCTTAACTGGTATGTTGGCAGGGGTGGCGATCGATGAAGCGATCGGTGGTAATGCTGATGCACTCAAGCAATATACGCTGAAAGTCCAAGAGGCTTGGAGCGAAGATATGGTGTGGGCGCAGCGAATTGCCAATATTTTCTATCGTGTTCCTAGTTTTGGCTACAAGATGGGCGTAAAGCGTCCTAGTGCCAGTCAGCGTATGGGCAAAATCCTCTGTGGTGAGTTGCGTTATCGCGATGTGGCTGGAGCCGCGATTAAACGACTTACTAAGGGGCTAATTGGAATGAAGTAAAGAAGAAGTCGCGCCTTGCGCGACTTCTTCTTTATCCACAAAGTGCAAAATAAAAAAATGAACAAAAAAAATTATCGGTTGCTATTTCTATCCACTCCAGTAGGAGCCTTGGGATCGGGAATCGGTGGTGGCGTAGAATTAACCTTGCAAAATGCTGCCAAAGCATTAATTGCTAAAGGGCATGAAGTAGAAATTGTCGCGCCTGAAGGTTCAGTTACCGATGTCGCGAAGCTGACTCAAATTGCAGGAAATATCCAAACTTCAGCCCAAACTCAAGTTGGGGCTAATTCGGTTGTTCTTCCACAAAACTCGGTACTAGAAAATATGTGGAACTACGCCCGTGAATCACAAAATCAGTTCGATTTATTATTTAACTTTGCCTATGACTGGCTACCTCTATACCTCACCCCATTTTTCAATCGCCCGATCGCTCATTGGATCAGTATGTCATCGCTCTCGCCTGTAATGGATGCGATGGTATCGAAAACCTCTGCACTTTTTCCTAATGCGATCGCAGTGAATACTCGCGCCTGTGCTGACACCTTTAGTCATGGCGATCGGCTAACGATCATGGGCAAAGGGATTGACTTAAGCCAATACAACTTTGTCTCTAAGCCCCAGCAGCCAAGTCTTGCATGGGTTGGGCGCATCTCTCCTGAGAAAGGATTAGAAGATGCGGCTAAAGCTGCCCAAAGTACAGGATTACCTTTGCATGTATTTGGGTTAATCCAAGATCAAGCCTATTGGCAACAGATCCAAACTTTTTTCTCTAAAGCTGAGATTTACTATGAAGGATTTCTATCTACTGATGAATTACAGCGAAAGTTAGGACAATGTAGCGCTTTGCTGATGACCCCACGTTGGGTTGAAGCTTTTGGTAATGCCGCGATTGAGGCGTTTGCTTGTGGTGTACCTGTGATTTCCTATAGTTCTGGTGGACTTAAGGAGATCGTCCGACATGGTAAGACAGGATTTCTCGTAGAAATGGGAAGTGTGACAGGATTGATTGAGGCTATTGCTCAATTAGATCAAATCGATCGCCTTACTTGTCGGCAACAAGTGGAAGCAGAGTATTCTCTGGAAGTATGGGGCGATCGCTTAGAAAACTGGTTTGACAAACTGATTACAGATTCTTCCAAGTAGATCATCAGATACAAATTGTTATAATTAGAATGAAAAAGTTCAGCCAAAGATTATATGCAAACTATTAAGCTCGGCTCCGATGGACCAACCGTGACTGCGCTAGGTGTAGGCACATGGGCATGGGGAGATACGCTGTTTTGGGCTTATGGTAAAGATTTTGGTGCAAAAGATGTCGCAGAAGCATTTAAAGCTTCTGTTGATGCAGGGGTCACATTTTTTGATACTGCCGAAATCTATGGATTTGGTGAATCAGAACGTTTGATCGGTCAGTTTTGTCAGCAGACTTCGCAACCTGTCCAAATTGCCACTAAATATTTCCCATTACCTTGGCGCTGGAATCGATCTGCGATCGCAGATGCTTTAACCGCTAGTCTCGATCGTCTGCAAACATCGCAAATTAGCCTATATCAAATTCATTGGCCCTTAGAATTTATACTCAAAACTAAAGACTTTATGGAAGTTCTCGCCCAAGAAGTCAAAAAAGGACGGATTCAATCGGTGGGCGTGAGCAATTATTCGGCAACACAAATGGCTCTAGCACATGAATATCTTGCGGAGAAAGGAATTCCTCTTGCTGTTAATCAAGTTCCTTACTCATTATTGACCAGACAAATTGAACAAAATGGGGTTCTTGAAAAATCTCGCCAATTGGGTGTGACGATTCTCGCCTATAGCCCTCTTGCTCAAGGTTTATTGACAGGAAAGTACACACCAGAAACGGTGAAAGATCTGCAAGGTGCGCGACGCATCGATCCCCGCTTTAGTCCTAAAGGGCTGCAAAAGTTGGAACCTCTATTCTCCAATTTAAAAAACCTGTCCGAAAAATACGATAAAACTTTTGCTCAGATTTCTTTAAATTGGCTAATTGCTCAAGGCAATATAATTCCTATTCCTGGTGCTAAGAACGCCAATCAAGCTAAGCAAAATGCTGGGGCTTTGGGTTGGGAATTAACTCCCGATGAAGTGAAACTACTTCGCAATTCTGCGCCGCAATAACATCAATAGGTGGCGCAAAGCGCCACCTATTGAGCCATGAAAATTAGCGTTTGCGGATCGGTATTTGAACTTCACGACGCTTTAATGGATCGGGCGTAAACGGTGAATCGTAGAGAAATTCTCTTGGCTCACCAGTGATTTCATATTCTGGATGCTCGGCTAGCCATTGCTTTAACTTGGTGATCTGCTCTTGATATCTGCCATAACCATAGGCTCCCTGCACGCCTAAGCTGACAACTAACATTGGTGCATGGTCTTCTACTTGAATATCAGGAGATACTTGCTGGGGATTAATTTCATTATTGTTGTACAAGAATGAAATTTTTGCTTTGCCACTTTGAATGGGCTGATCGATAGTTGCGATCGGGTAACGAGCTTCGACAGGAGCGGTCATGGAAATATTATTACTACTGATGTGGCGAAATAGTGGGTTAAAGGAATAACTAGTTGCTTCGCTGAGGTTACCTTCATAAGTATATGTACCTGAGCGATAGGCAGGATATTGCTTGACTTCGATCGTATTGTGGCTTGTAGGCGCTGGAAATCCAACGGGTAAGGGAGCAGACATGGCTTTTTTTACAGCAAAGAGTGCAAAAGGAAGTGCGATCGCACCAACAATTATCAGCAATGTAGAAAGTTTCATACCTTCATTATATAGCTGTAGCCAGTCTTGTTAGGACATAAAACCCAAAAGAAGGTGGCGGCGCTCCGCGCCGCCACCTTCTTTTGGGTTTATTTCGCAGCTACAGGCATACCCAAAATATCCTCAATGCGAGGCATTTGGTCAAGTGGAATTACCCGACCTTGATCTTCAAAATTGGCGATCTGGTCGAAGTTGAGATAGCGATAGAGAGAACTTGCAAAGGGATCAATCTTCTTAGTGACGATCGCCTTATACTCATCCACCGTCGGAATCTTACCCATTAATGCACAAACCGCCGCTAGTTCCGCAGAGCCGAGATAGACCTGTGCATCTTTGCCCATGCGATTATTGAAGTTGCGAGTAGAAGTCGAGAACACGGTCGCGCCATCGGCTACCCTTGCTTGATTGCCCATGCAAAGCGAACAACCGGGGACTTCTGTTCTGGCTCCTGCCACCCCAAATGTACTGTAAATTCCTTCTTCTTTAAGTTGGAACTCATCCATGCGGGTGGGTGGGGCAATCCAGAGACGGGTTTTGACAGGAGGTTCCTTTTCGAGAACCTTGGCGGC
>CASBRC010000245.1 GCA_949128015.1 Synechococcales cyanobacterium PMM_0003 | reverse complement strand
CGATCGAGCCAACCGCACACATTTTCCTGTATGGATCTCGCGCTCGTAACGACGCAAGACCAGACTCCGACTGGGATCTTTTGATATTAGTTGATGGAGTCGTAAATCCATCTCGTCGCGATTATATCCGTCATCAAATTTACGAAATCGAATGGGAGACAGGCGAAGTAATTTGTTCCATTATCCGCAGTCGTCAAGAATGGAATACCCCACGCTTTCAACAAACACCCCTTTCTCAGTCCATAGCTAAAGAATCTATTCTCTTGTGATATGACCATTCCTTATGAAACCATTCAATATCGTTTCTTAGCTAAAGTTAGAGAACTACTAGACTCAATCACGAAAATTCTAAATTAGAGCTATAAGTTTAGTGAAATAGTAAAGACAGGCTCAGATTTTGACAATATCCTCAGCAATGTACTCTTTCAAAAATTAATGCAGTAGGGAAAAACACCATGCCCCAACGACTAGAACAAGCCTTTGCCGACATTTCCACAATCTCATAACCAGAATCAGGATGCGATCGCAAATGACATTTTGCAAAAAATTACAGCGGATTTCGAGCAAATGAACGCAAAGTAATGTTTTTACGCAAAGGCTTGCGGCTTGTCCCAGAAATTTGCGATCGCAAAAAGCTAGATTTTCCTTAGATTTATTTGCGATTATTTGCGATCGCAGTAAGTTGCATAAGCGATAATTCACAGCTAAATATTAAAAGTCCGTCTCTTCGGGACAGACTTTTAATATTTGTTATAAATCTAGCAAACTCTAGCAAGTATGCTTTGATACAATCACTTATTAATCCCGTAGTGCTGCCTCCGCTCCTCCAGAAAAAATGCAACTGGCAAAAAGACTTAGTAATATTCAGCCCTCCCTAACTTTAGCGATCGACGCAAAAGCCAAGGCGATGAAGGCTAGTGGAATTGATGTTTGTAGCTTTAGTGCTGGCGAACCAGACTTTGATACACCCGACCATATCAAAGCTGCCGCCAAACTCGCACTCGACCAAGGCAAGACTCGCTACACAGCCGCCGCAGGTATCCCTGAGCTGAAACAAGCGATCGCAGCTAAGCTCCTGCGTGACAATCAAGTAACCTACAAGCCTGAACAAATCATCGTCACCAATGGCGGTAAGCACTCGCTTTACAACCTGATGATGGCAATACTTGACGCTGGTGATGAAGTAATTATTCCTGCGCCGTTTTGGGTGAGCTATCCCGAAATGGCAAAGCTTGCGGAGGCGACTCCCGTATTTGTCATCACCACTGAAGAAACTGGCTACAAAATCACCCCCGAACAATTAGAAGCTGCGATCAATCCTAAAACAAAGCTTTTTGTTCTGAACTCGCCTTCCAATCCCACAGGCATGGTTTATTCCCCTGCCGAAATTAAGGGCTTAGCAGAGGTATTAGATCGACATCCCCATGTTTATATTGTCTCTGATGAGATTTATGAAAAGATTCTCTACGATGGTGCAACCCATCTCAGTATTGCTGCCGTAAGTCAGTCGATGTACGATCGCACTTTGATCAGTAGCGGTTTTGCAAAAGCTTATTCGATGACAGGGTGGCGAGTTGGCTATTTGGCGGGTAAAGCCGAAATCATCAAGGCAGCGACGATGATTCAAGGACATAGCACCTCGAATATCTGCACCTTTGCTCAATACGGGGCGGTTACGGCGCTGAATGATTCTCAAGAATGTGTGGAAACAATGCGAAAAGCCTTCGCTGAGCGTCGTGATGTGATGTATGCCCTGTTAACTTCTATTGCAGGAATTACCTGTCCGAAACCTGATGGCGCATTCTATTTATTCCCTAGTATCAAATCCTTTGGACTTCCTTCTCTAGAATTTTGCGACAAACTGCTAGAAGAATTCCAAGTTGCCGTTATCCCAGGAATTGCCTTTGGCATGGATAGTTGCATTCGCCTTTCCTACGCTACCAATTTAGAAACGATTCGCGAAGGTTGCGATCGCATTCGCAAATTTACCGAAAAACATTTTTAATTAAAAGTTTAAACAAGAAAGCGGCGTAATGCGCCGCTTTCTTGTTTGGGATAGTCTGGGATAAGTATTTGTATGAACAAAATATATTTTGCGATCGCTATTCTTGCAATCTTGCTCGGTGGATATTTTGGGCTAAGTTTTTGGTCTCAGGACAATAGATATGAGCAATATGTCATAACTGAATCTCTCCGTTTAGATCCCTATGCATTGAAGGCTTATCCTTCTCAGCCAGATATGTCAAAACGCGATCTAAATAAGCCTTTAGTAGTGTTTTTTGGGGACTCCCGCGCTACAGCTTGGACTGCGATCGGCAATACACCCTTTGAATTTATCAATCGTGGTATTGATGGGCAGACCACTAACCAAGTATTAGGAAGGATATCTGCCCATGTTGCGACTCTGTCTCCTAATATTGTAGTTGTCCAAGTTGGCGTAAATGACCTCGGAAGGATTGCATCATTTCCAAATGAATCGCGAAATATAATATCGAACTGCAAGCAAAATATTCAGAAAATTGTTGACAAATTAGCTAAAGAATTACAAGCAACCGTCATTCTTACGACAATTTTCCCTACAGCCGAATCATTACAATCTCCATGGTCAAACGATCTTGATCTGGCGATCATTGAAGTTAATCAATTTATAAAATCCCTAAGTAGCGATCGGGTTGGCGATCGCGTAATTATTATGGATGCGGCGATGCTATTGGCGGATGAACGTGGCAAAGTACGCCAAATCTATAGCCGAGACTTTTTACATCTTAACGAAGTCGGATATACAATGCTTAATGACGAGCTATCAAAGATACTTACCAATCAAGTTCGTTAAGGACATTTCCAAGAAAGAAAATACCCTGTAAAACGCGCATGTTGGACTTACCCCCTTTAATTCCCCCTTGGAAAGGGGGAAGACCAAAAATCTTGTTCCCTCCCCTTT